>CAMNMO010000272.1 GCA_946544695.1 uncultured Ruminococcus sp.
CGCCCAGCATGAAGCTTGCGCAGATACCTCTGCCGTCAGCGATGCCGCCTGCTGCGATAACAGGTATCTCTACTGCGTCAACCACCTGCGGAACAAGGCACATAGTGGTATTCTCACCGATGTGTCCGCCCGACTCGGTGCCCTCAGCGATGACTGCATCAGCACCGCTTCTCTCCATTCTCTTTGCCAGCGCAACAGAGGGAACAACAGGTATGACCTTGATGTTCGCAGCCTTCCAGTCAGCCATGTACTTGCCCGGATTGCCGGCACCTGTTGTGACGAAGGGCACGCCCTCCTCGATGACCAGCTTTGCCAGGTCATCAGCATTAGGGCTCATCAGCATGATGTTCACGCCGAAGGGCTTGTCGCCCACCGCAGCTTTAGTCAGCCTTATCTGCTCACGCAGATAGTCTATGGGTGCGGAACCGCCTGCGATTATGCCTGCGCCGCCTGCATTTGTAACAGCGCTTGCCAGCGTATGTTCAGCGACCCATGCCATACCGCCCTGAAGAATGGGGTATTTTATGCCGAGCAGGTCGGTTATCCTTGTTTTTGTGGTAGTCATTGTTTTTACCTCTCTTTATGAATTTTCGTTTTTTGAATAACGGTTCTCTATCGCCATATCATATCTGTCGTAAACATGCCTGCCCTCTTTTATTGCGGCAAGCTCTCTTATGCATATATCAGCGCTCCTGTCCACGAAACGCCTTACGATGTCCATATCAAAGTGCATCGTTTCGCCCTCGTAATGCGAGTCGATATCGCCGCATATATCTTTTATCAGGGCTTCGGGCTCAAAACCGAATTTTCTGTAAAGGGCTGTATCTCTCAGCCTTTCGGGAACTTTCAGCCCTTTATCCAGCTGATAGTAGTCTGCTATCTGTCGGTTGAGGATATTGTAGTCACGGTAGAATTCCCGAAACAGACTTTTCTCGCCACGCCTGCTGATAAGTCCCAGCTCGATATAGAATATCTGCCTGAACACGTTATCGGATATGAGGTGGAAATAGTAGCCGAGATAGATAGCATCATGCTTTATCTCGTGTTCGTATTCATCGTAGAAAGCAAGGCTGTCGAACCATTTATAAGCGCCGTCATCGAACAGGGTTATGTAATGGCAGTTGCAGTCATGCTTTTTATCCGGGGGTAGCGCATCGGGGAGTATACACCCCATCATGAACCCCTCTCTGTCCTCGGGCGAAAGCCTGTCAGCCAGGACTTTTCCGAGGGCGTAATGCATCATTCTTGAGCCCATCAGTATTCAAATATTATCCCTGCGTAGGTAAGTCCGCCGCCGAAGCCCACGAAGCATACCTTGTCGCCACGCTTTATCCTGCCCTCAGCCACCGCATCGCAGAAAGCTATCGGTATCGAAGCGGAAGATGTGTTGCCGTAGCGGTCTATGTAAACCACCATCTTGTCCATCGAAACGCCGAGATTCTTTGCGGCAGTCTCGATTATGCGCACATTTGCCTGATGGGGTACGATAGCGTCCAGTTCATCGGGGGTGAGCCCTGCTTTTTCGCAAGCCTTTGAAACTGCCATAGGCAGCGCCTTTGTTGCAAATTTGTAGACCTCCTTGCCGTCCTGTGTGAAGTAGTGCAGCTTGGTCTCGGGCATGCCCATATCAAATTCTTCCTTGTTGGTGCGGAACACGTTCTCACTTCTCATCGCACGGGATACCAGGAACTTTGCGCCATTGCCGTCAGCACCGAGATAGGCGGAATACAGTGCGTCCTTCTTTCTTTCCAGCACGAAAGCGGCTGCGCCGTCACCGAAAAGAATGCAGCTTGAACGGTCGCTGTAATCGGTGAACTTTGAAAGTTCCTCAGCCGATACCAGCAGCACGGTATCCACATCGTCCTCAGCCAGCAGATAGCGTCTTGCCATATCAAGACCGTAGTCAAAGCCTGTGCATGCGCAGTTTATATCTATCGCCATCGAACCTGTTGCGCCTATCTCACGCTGGATAAGGCATGCAGTCGATGGGGTGTAGTAATCGGGGGTCACGGTGGCACATATAATAAGGTCTATCTCGCTGACATCTATGCCTGCGTCCTCAATGGCTTTTTTAGCAGCCTGTGCGCCTATCCAGTAGGTCGGCTCGCCGTTGGTGATATGTCTGGTCTTGATGCCTGTGCGCTGGGTTATCCACTCATCGCTGGTATCGACTATCCTGGCGAAATCCTCGTTGGACGCTATCATCTCAGGCACATATTTGCCTATACCCTTTACCTTTATTCCTGTTACCTTTTTTGTTTCAGACAATTGAATATCCTCCTTGTATGCAAATGCAAAAATTATACTGTATAATGCACGGACTCATGCCCTGACAAGACCCTCCCGCCGTAGACATTCATTCAGAGTTTATACACTGTTCTGTTCACAGGCGTTCACCACGCAAAAAATCCGCTAAAGCCCTTGCATTATGGGCAAAATTATGTTATAATAATATTTCAGGGCTGCTGAACGGCGCATGCACGGGGGCATAATTCGCCCATGTCAGCAGCTTACATTATTAATTATAAACCCTTTTCCCTACCAATTCAATTAACAAAATATGAACAACGAGGCGGTTTTCTGAAAATTCAGAGAATATTTCATAGAATCTCGGGTGTTGGTTAATATTTTGTGACCGTTTTTGAAAAACATTTGCAAAAGTTAAATGTGATTACCAAATACTTGTCTGAAGGGGTACGGCAGTCATGTCAGCGCTTGTGCTGATGATATTTTGCTGTGGTCGGTGCAAAAGGGTCAGTCATAAAGACGAAGTGACGACATTATGATCCAGGAGGAATAGCAATGGCAAAGAACATGTTTTTATTTTCGGGACAGGGCTCGCAGTATGTGGGCATGGCTAAGGAACTTTGTGAAAAGTATCCTGCGGCTAAGGCAGTATTCGATAAGGCATCAGAGGTGCTGGGCTGCGATATAGCAAAGGTAGCTTTTGAAGGTCCCGATGAGGAACTGAACAAGACCATAAATTCACAGCCTGCGATAATGGCTTGTTCGCTGGCTGCTTTCGAGGCTGCAAAGGCTGAGGGCATCGGTTTTGACGGCGTTGCAGGACATTCGCTGGGCGAATATGCGGCTATGGTGGCAGCAGGTGTTGTAACTATGGAGGACGGCTTTAAGCTGATAAAGGCAAGGGCTGCGGCAATGCAGAAGGCTGCTGAGAATGCAGGCGGTGCGATGTATGCCATAATCGGACTTGATGCGGCAGAGGTAGAAAAGGTCTGCGAGGAGACTGAGGGCTATGTTGTGCCTGTAAACTACAACTCAGCAGTGCAGACTGTCATAGCAGGCGAGACTGCTGCCTGTGAAGCGGCTGCTGCAAAATTCGCAGAGATGAAAAAGAGGGCTGTAAAGCTTAATGTGGCAAGCGCATTCCATTCAAAGCTGATGCAGCCTGCTGCCGATGAGTTCATAGATGCTGCGAAGGAGATAACTTTCAAGGCAGCCGATAAGGAGTTCTACTCAAATGTCAAGGGCGAGAAGCTGACCGACTTCACCGATATGCCCGTGCTGCTGGCTAAGCACATCGTTTCGCCTGTAAAGTTCACATCTGAGCTGGCTGAGATGGAGAAGGCAGGCTATGAGAACTACATCGAACTTGGACCCAACAAGGTCCTGACAGGTCTGGTCAAAAAGACCCTCAAGGGCAGGAATGCTGTGAATATCGAGGACGCAGCTACGATGGAAAAGGCACTGGCATCACTGGGCTGATATATAGATAAGACGATAAAGATCACGGAGACATGGCATGAACACAGTTAATTTTCACAACGAACGGAGTTATCATCTATGGATAAAGTCAACGAGATAATAAAGACCATTGACGACTTTGTATGGGGCATACCGCTGATAGTGCTGATAATGGCATGCGGTCTGCTGCTTACAGTGCGCATGGGTTTTATGCAGGTGCGCAAGCTGGGGTTGGCGCTGAAATACATGTTTATGGACGAAGAAGGCGAGAACGGCGAGGTATCAAGCTTTCAGGCGCTTTGCACAGCACTTTCCGCTACGGTGGGCACAGGCAACATCGTGGGTGTTGCCACAGCTATCTGTGCAGGCGGACCGGGTGCGCTGTTCTGGATGGAGATAGCAGCGTTCTTCGGCATGGCTACCAAGTATGCTGAGGGTCTCCTGGCGATAAAGTACCGCAGACAGGATAAGCACGGCAGCATGCTGGGCGGTCCCTTTTA
>CAMNMO010000273.1 GCA_946544695.1 uncultured Ruminococcus sp.
CCCTTTGCCATCAGGCTTTCATGAGTTCCCTGTTCAACTATGTGCCCTGACTTCATGACGATTATGTTCTCAGCTTCTTTTATGGTGGAAAGTCTGTGTGCTATGATGAAGCTCGTCCTGCCTTTCATCATTTTTGCGAAAGCACGCTGTATTATCATCTCGGTACGTGTGTCTATCGAAGAAGTTGCTTCGTCAAGAATAAGCATGGGCGGAAGCGACAGCATCACCCTTGCTATGCAAAGCAGCTGTTTCTGACCCTGTGACAGAGTACTGAACGAATCGGATATAACTGTATCATAGCCGTTGGGCAAACGTTTTATAAAACCGTGACAGTGTGCGGATCTTGCGGCTTCTATAACTTCTTCATCGGTGGCATCGGGTTTGCCGTATCTGATATTATCACGTATAGTTGCGGTTTTCAGCCAGGTATCCTGCAATACCATGCCGTACATCGAACGCATGGAACTTCTGGTGCACTCTTTTACAGGCACTCCGCTTATACGGATAGTTCCGCTGTCGGCATCATAGAAACGCATCAGCAGATTTATCATGGTGGTCTTGCCGCAGCCTGTCGGTCCGACGATAGCAGTGCGCTCACCTGCCTTGACATGCAGGTCAAAGTCTTCTATCAGCTTAACTTTAGGGTCATAGCTGAAAAATACGTGTTCGGCATCAACAGTGCCGTCAACTTCGGAAAGCACCACAGCATCGTCCGCATCGGGTATCTCCTCGGTCTCATCTATTATATCAAATACACGTGCCGCAGATGCAAGGGCGCTTTGCAGTTCGGTTATGACGCCCGAAATCTCATTGAACGGCTTTGTATACTGATTTGCATAGGTGAGGAAGCTTGAAAGATTTCCCACTGTAAATCCACCGCCGCCGAACACAGCAAGTGCACCGAAAATGCCGACAGAAGTGTAGACCAGACCGTTTACGAATCTGGTACACGGATTTGTCAGCGATGAGAAGAATATGGCTTTGACGCTTACAGCTTTAAGCTTCCGGTTGTAATTATCAAATTGTTCCTCAGCTTCGCTTTCATAACCGAAAGCCTGAACTGTTTTTAAGTGCCCTGTCACTTCTTCTACAAGTGAAGTCATCTCGCCCCTTGCCACCGACTGTTTGCGGAAAAGTTCAAAGGTATTCTTGGCTATGAACCTTGCAACAAACAGCGAAAGCGGAGTCAGAAAAATAACTATTAAGGATATCCTGATATTGATGTTAAGCATGAAAATTATGGTGCCTATTATGGTGCACAGTCCTGTAAACAGCTGTGAAAATCCCATCAGAAGTCCGTCGGATATCTGGTCGATATCGGTTATGATACGGCTGATGATATCTCCGTGGGGATGTGCATCGATATATGAAAGCGGAAGCTTGCTAAGCTTATTGAATGCTTTGGTGCGAATATCCCGCACAACATTGAAGGTTATCCTGTTGGTGCAAAGCGACATCAGCCATTGCGAAAGTGCGGTGATACCGACCGTGACACACAGCTTTATGATAACAGGTACCAGTCCGTTAAAATCGACCTGCCCCTTGCTTACGATGAGGTCAACAGCCTGTCCCACAAGGATAGGCGCATAAAGTGTTGATACGACTGTGATAACTGCCAACAGCATAGATACTGCGAACATCCACATATACGGTCTTGCATAGCCAAGCAGAATTTTAAGCACGGGCTTACGTGGGTTCTTAGGATTTGCCAATGCTTCTCACCTCCTCTTCGCTAAGCTGCGACAGACATATCTCACGGTAAACTTCGCAGCTGCGGAACAGTTCTTTGTGAGTACCTATCCCTGCGATCTTTCCATCGTCCATAACGATTATCTTGTCAACATTTTTTATAGATGATATCCTCTGTGAAACAATGAATACTGTCATTCCCGAAGTTTCCTCAGCTATCGCACGGCGAAGCTTTGCATCGGTGGCAAGGTCAAGTGCGGAAGCTGAGTCATCAAGTATGACTATCTCTGGTGAACCTACAAAAGCACGGGCAATGGTAAGTCTCTGCCGCTGTCCGCCCGAAAGGTTCTTTCCTTCCTGATGTATGATCTCGTCCAGCTTATCAGGCTTTTCCATAACAAAGTCGTAAGCCTGCGCCAGTTTCAAAGCCCTGATTATCTCCTCGTCATCGGCATACTTGTTGCGCCACTTCATATTATCACGAATGGTCCCTTTGAAAAGCACAGCACGCTGAGGTACGATACCTATTTTACTTCGCAGCTGTGAAAACGGGTATTTCTTAACATCAACACCGTCAACAAGGACCTGCCCTTTTGTGGCATCATAAAAGCGTGGTATAAGATTTATGACCGAACTTTTTCCCGAACCTGTACCGCCTATAATGCCGACAGTCTCGCCACGCTTAACAGTAAGATCTATATCTTCCAGGGCATACTCATCGCTGCCCTGATAGGAGAAACTGACATTGCAAAACTCAACGCAGGGTGCGCCGCTTACCTCAGTGACCTCAGTGTTGCCCTCATCGGTCACCGAAGGCTTTACAGCAAAAATATCATTGATGCGTATGGCTGATGCCTGCATCTTTGTGATATTAGTGACCAGTATAGCCATTGCAAGCAGTGCCAGCAGTATCTGATTAAGATAATTGATAAGCGCTATCAGTTCGCCCTGCGTGATAGAACCGCTGTTAACATGCACCGAACCCGCTCTTATAAGCACAGCCACCGCCAGATTTACGATAACGTAGGTCAACGGATTCATCAGTGCGCTTATCCTGCCTGCTTTGATCTGTAATTCTGTGAGTTCATCAGTCATTGCGGCGAATTCTTTTTCCTCGTCATGCTGTCTTGAAAAAGCCCTTATCACCCTTGCACCCGAAAGTGCTTCACCTGTAAGCAGGTTTGTGCGGTCAAGGGTCTTCTGGATATTCTTATAGCGGGGTATGGTAAGACTCATTATCTTGTAGATAACGAAAGCCAGACACGGCGCTATCACAAGGAATATCAGTGTCAGCCTGACTGAAACGGTGAAAGCCATGATAACAGCGCCCACAACGATAAAGGGTGAACGCAGCAGCAGTCTCAGCAGAATGTTGACACCTGACTGTGCAGTGTTGATATCCGCAGTCATTCGGGTGACAAGCGTACTGCTGCCTATGCTGTCTATCTCGGCATAAGAAAGCTTATTGATGTGACGCAGCAGGTCTGTCCTGAGTGCAGTACCGAACCCGACTGATGCTTTGGCTGCAAAATACTGTGCCGTCAGCGAACATGCCAGTCCCAGTACGCCAAGCAGCACCATGATACCGCCCATTTTCAGTATATAAGGCATATCCTCATTCCTGATGCCCTTTTCGATCATATTCGCCATAACAAGCGGCACTGCCAGTTCAAAACAGGCTTCGATCAGCTTGAACAGAGGTCCGATAACGCTCTCTTTTTTGTAATTCTTCAAATATCTGAATAATCTGAACATATTTTTCTCCACACACGAACCGACGGACAGCATTGACTGTCCGTCGGTTATCATTTAACTTTTCTTATCTTTACCTTTACGACGGAAGAGACCGATGAACCTTGACCACAAGCTTTTTTTTTTACAGGTATTTCCTCAGGCATCTCGGTCGGGACAGGTATTTCCTCCTTGACCTCATTTACAGCTATCGGCTCCGTTTCCTTTACAGGTTCGGGCTTTGGCTTGGGTTTGGGGACATTTGCATAAGCTTCAGCAAAAAGTCTGCCCTGTGCATCAACTGTCGGACCCTCGGCAGGTTTTCTGACATAAGTGCCGTCAGGCTGCATATCACGTGCTTTGACGTTATCCTTCATCTGTGTCTCAAACAGATCGAGTATGCGTTTCTTTATCTCATCGTCATTGACAGGTGCAGCGACCTCGACACGGCGTGTGGTGTTCCTCGTCATATAATCCGCCGAAGATATATACACATTCTTCCTGACACCGCTGCCGAAAATATAGATCCTCGCATGCTCCAGATATCTTCCGACTATGGAACGTATGCGCACATTTTCGGTCACGCCCTCTACGCCTGCAACAAGGCAAGATATGCCACGTATGACCATTTCCACCTTTACACCCGCCTGCGAGCATTCGATTATCTTATCTATGATGACCTTATCTGTCAGCGAATTGAGCTTAGCGCCCACATAGCCTTCTCCGCCTGCCCTGGCAATGGCTATCTCGTTATCCATCATTTCAAGGACTTTGTTTTGCA
>CAMNMO010000274.1 GCA_946544695.1 uncultured Ruminococcus sp.
TCTTTTCATTATAGTTTCCTGTCCCTATCTGCGTGGTATATTTAACGCCATCGGCAGTCTTGCGGGTGATAAGGCAGAGCTTTGAATGCACTTTCAGACCCTTGGGACCGTACATTACACGACAGCCTGCTTCTTCAAGCTGCTTTGACCAGCCGATGTTGTTCTCTTCGTCAAATCTGGCACGCAGTTCTACAAGAACAACAACTTCCTTGCCGTTTTCAGCGGCGGCGCACAGTGCCTTTACTACCTTTGAATGCTTTGCCACACGGTAAAGTGTCATCTTAATGGAAACAACGCTGTCGTCCTTGGCGGCTTCATTCAGCATTCTGATAAAAGGCTGTATAGACTCATAGGGATAGGACAGGAACAGATCCCTCTCATCGACCTGGTCGATCATGAGTCGGCTTTCATCTATCATGCGGGAAAGCTGAGGTGACTGAGGTTCAAAGAAAAGCTCTTTCCTGCTCTCGGCTTTGTCGAACACCGTGAAAACATAAGACAGGTCAAGGGGCGTTTTCTCAACGAACACCTGTTTCTTGGAAAGCTCCAGCCTGGTGCAGAGTTCTTTCAGCAGCGATTCGGATATCTGCTTTGAAAGCTGCAATCTGACAGGACAAAGGCGCTTGCGCTTTTTTATCAGCTCGGACATGTTCTGCCTGAAATCAAGTTCACGGTCAAAGCTTTCGTCAACGTCTATATCAGCATTTCGTGTAATACGCATAAGCGTTTTTTCTTCGACCTTGTAACCCTGGAAGATCTTGTCGGTGTAATGCCCTATCAGCTCCTCCACCAGTACATAGGCAATGGTATCGTCCTGTCTTGGAAGAAAAACGACACGCTGGAATTTTTCACTGCACCCTATTATTCCCAGCGTAACGCCGCTTTTTGAAGTAAGCTTTGCCGCAACATAAATGCTTTTGTTGACAAGGAACGGGAACGGGTGTCTTTTATCGATTATGAGCGCATTCAGGAACGGCTTTATCTCGTAGGCATAGTAAGCTTCAAGATATTCAGCCTCCTGCATGGTCAGGTTTTTCATGCTCTTATGGATAATATTCTTGGTTTCAAGAGCCTTGTGTATAGTTTTGAAACTCTCGTCCTCCACCGCTATCAGCTCACGCACCCTTGCAAAAATTGCGCTGAGCTGTTCGGAGGGCTTCATCTTTGACTTGTTGTCCTTATGCGAATCGTCCACCAGAGAAGCGTCATACAGCGACCCTACCCTTACCATGAAGAACTCGTCAAGGTTACTGCAATATATAGACTGGAACAACAGTCTTTCCAGCAGAGGGTTGCGTTCATCACGGGCTTCTTCCAGCACACGTTCATTGAATTTGAGCCACGAAAGCTCACGGTTATCATATACCCTGTTTTTCACGGTACTACTCCTATCATAAAATAAGCTGTATATAATTATAGTACATATTTCGTTTATTGTCAACAATAATAAGCTATAACTTTTTTAACAAAAAACAGCGTCCGCAGGCTGGGACGCTGTGATTATCTATACAGATAATAAAAGGGTGGCAGAAAACTTTAAAAGTTTTCTGCCCTAATATCGACTTTGGGCCATTAATTAAATTATCAGCTATCAACCTCAAATTTTATCAACTGTACTAACTTTGATTATTAATGAGATAGTTTCATAGTTACGGCATATCCAAACATATCATATCCAACGAATTCAAATATATCTATAGAATATAATTCATCAGGATTATAAGAGAATCCCGTATATACTGAAAGATATGCTTTTTGTCCATCTTCAAGTGTCGCTTCATATACCTCATTATCACAATCAATATCTATGCTAATTACCTTTTGTTTAGAATATTCTTCAGCCTTTCTCCTAAAACATTCCTCAAACGGATACATCCCATCAGGATTGTCTGCCATAGTTACTATGCCAGTCTCCTCAGGTTCCTCTACGGTTGTAGCTTCGGTCTCAATATCAGATTCGGAAGATTCGACAGGCTCGGTTTCTGTCACTGCTTCGGTGGTCGTAGTAGTCTCGGTTTCAGGTTCGGCTGTTGTGGTCGTAGTAGTCTCGGTCTCGGGCTCGGCTGCTGTGGTCGTGGTTTCGGCAGATTCGGTAGTTGCTTCGGTCTCTGCGGGAGCTGTTGTTGTAGTGGTCGTGTTCTCTGACTTGGAGTTGTTATCTGCGCTTTCGCTGCCGCAGGCGGTCATTACACCGCTGACGATCAAAGCAGCCAGCGCAGCTGCAAAAATTTTTCTTTTCATGTGTTCATACCCCTTTCTGAATTTGATAAAAATGCAATATGCACACGAATTTGCATCTATTTGAATTATACCTCAATTCTGCGGATATGTCAACATCTATTTCATAAGACTTCTCTCCACCGCCTTTTTCCAGCCGTTTGTCAGACAAGAACGTTCGGCATCGGACATTGCGGGCATGAACTCACGGAATTTCTGGGAGACACGGTTAAGTTCCTCTCGGCTTTCCCAGAAACCGCAGTGCAGTCCCGCAAGGAATGCTGCGCCTGTGGCGGTGGATTCGACATTTCTGGGACGGATAATGCTCCTGCCGAGTATATCTGCCTGGAACTGCATAAGGAAATCATTCTGCGATGCACCGCCGTCTACCTTGATAAGCCCCAACGACGAAGTGTCGTTCTCCATTGCTTTTATGACGTCTGCCGTCTGGTACGCAATTGCTTCAAGGGCGGCACGGACTATGTGCGCCCTGCCCGAACCCCTTGTCAGTCCGCAGATAAGTCCCCTTGCATCGCTGTCCCAGTAGGGTGTGCCAAGTCCCACAAATGCAGGAACGAAGTAAACTCCCCCGTTGTCGGGCACGCTTTCTGCGATAGCTGCGGTCTCCTCAGCGGTGGTGATTATGCACAGCTCGTCTCTCAGCCATTTTATGACTGCCCCCGATACAAAAACAGAACCTTCCAGTGCATAGGTGACCTTGCCGTCAACACCCCATGCAATGGTAGTCAGCAGTCCGCTTGAACTTTCGATGCATTCATCGCCTGTGTTCATCAGCAGAAAGCCGCCCGTGCCGTAAGTGTTCTTGACATCGCCTTTAAGAAAACAGCACTGCCCGAACAGCGCAGCCTGCTGGTCGCCCGCACAGCCGCAGATGGGTATCTCGGCACCGATGATATCCTTATCTGTAACACCAAAATCGCCCGAAGACGGTCTGACATCGGGCAGTATACATTCGGGTATACCAAGCAGACCCATTATCTCATTGTCCCAGTTCAGGGTATGTATGTTGAAAAGCATTGTGCGTGATGCGTTGGTATAGTCGGTGGCATGCACCTTGCCGCCTGTGAGGTTCCAAATAAGCCAGGTATCGACTGTACCGAAGATAAGTTCGCCACGCTGTGCCCTGTCACGCACGCCTTCAACGTTATCGAATATCCACTTGATCTTTGTGGCTGAGAAATATGGATCTATCAGCAGTCCCGTCTTGCTGCGGAAGAATTTATCAAGTCCCTGTTCTTCAAAGCGTGCACAGGTCTCAGCGGTGCGGCGGCACTGCCAGACTATTGCATTGTATACAGGTTCGCCTGTTTTCTTATCCCAGATCATCGTTGTTTCACGCTGATTAGTCACACCGATAGCGGCTATATCGGTGACATCTCCTCCCTCAGAGTTTATAAATGCGATACAGTCCTTAACTGCCTGAAGCTGAGAACTGAGTATATCCTTCGGGTCATGCTCGACCCAGCCTGCTTTCGGGAATATCTGCGGGAACTCATACTGCGCCGCAAATACCTTTGCACCGTCCTTATCAAAAAGCACTGCACGGGAAGAAGTAGTACCCTGATCCAGTGAGAGTATGTATTTTTTCATGGAGCATCGCCCTTTCTCTTATAATATGATTATATAATACTACTAAAATCGCTTCTTGTCAACATGATTTTTTGTGAAAAGGATTCAATTCTTAAACATCATAACAAACATATACTTTACAGAGGTGATAAAAATGAAAAGGTTCAGGATAACAGAACTGCTTATTTCCATAGTAAGTGCAGAACTTGTGGGGGCATTATCAGCATTGATCGCAGGCGGCCGTTTCAAGGAATTCTTCACAGGGCTTGAAAAGCCGTCCTTTGCACCGCCTGCATGGTCATTCCCTGTGGCGTGGGCATTACTGTATGCGCTGATGGGGTATGCGGCGTATCTCATATATCTTTCAGACAGCCCCCGCCGCAGT
>CAMNMO010000275.1 GCA_946544695.1 uncultured Ruminococcus sp.
AATGAGCACTCCCAGATTCGGCAGGACCATGACCGTGCTGCAATTTGTGGGGGCACTGGCACTCTGCCAGACATTCAACATGATACAGATAGCCCCGATAAACCTTGCGATACACCTCGGGTCGGTACTGACGCTTTCGCTGTTCACCTTCAGGAACGAAGTCAAAAAAGGGCTGCTGTACGGGCTTTTCTACACACTCATCTCCGTCATAGCCGAACTGCTTTCGGTGTCGGCGCTGATGATGGTGCTTGGCGGAAAGATCACCGAGACTGCACTGGAAGCACACAACATGCTGATAATCAACTTCGTCAACTGCCTGATATGCTATGTGTTCTACATGGCAATAATGGCGATGATAGCCCGAAAAGACGCCATTGTGGTGCACCTGAGCGAACTGCTTATGTTCACCTTCACAGCGGTGCTTGAAATGTTCGTGGCGATAGAGTATGCACAGAACATCGCAAAGCGCTCGGACGGCGTCAAGCTGCTGCTGATACTTATAGGTTTCCTGGCGCTGGACATTTACTTCATCATCACCATAAGCAGGATAGCAGACAGCTATCAGACCAGGTATGACAACAGTCTGCTGCACAAACAGAATGAGATACAGCTGGCACATTATGTGGAACTGGAAAAGAATTACGCCGAAAGCAGAAAGGTCATACACGACATAAAAAAGCACCTTGCCATTCTCAGTGAACTTAAAAGTGAGGATCCCACAAAAGCCGAACAGTACCGCAGACTTATCGAACAGGACGTTGATTCGCTGGCGGGCGGATTCACCTGTTCAAACAGGATACTTGCCATTGTGATGGGGCAGAAGATAGCAGCCGCAGAAGCCGCAGGCATAAAGGTCAGCACCGATATCGAGGACATAAGCTTTGATTTCATGAACGACCTGGATATTACCGCCATATTCGCAAACCTCTGGGACAACGCCATCGAAGCCTGTGAGAACGTGACTTCAAAATGGATAAAGGTATCCAGCGAACAGCGGGGCGGTTTTATACTGATAACATTCAAAAACAGTTCTGACGGGCAGACCCAGAAAAACGGAAAGGTATTCCGTTCAACAAAAACAGGGCACAGCGGCGTGGGGCTGACGATAATACGCACGACAGTGGAAAAGTACGGCGGCATAACCGACCTGCATTCGGAAGCCGCAGAGTTTTCAGCCGAACTGACCATACCGCTTCCGCTGGACAAATGATATATGCAAAAAAGATCAGACACAGCGAAGCCTATCCGCCGTGTCTGATCTTTATTTTAACATTAGTTCGCAGTATTCTGGTCCTTGTGTGCGTCCTCAAATTTTCTGGTGCGCTTCTCCAGCTTCTTTCTGGCATATTCTTCCTTGATGACAGCCCTGCCACGTTCAATGGCAAGTGCATCTGCGGGAACATCGCCTGTTATGGTGGAACCTGCTGCGGTATATGCGCCCTTGCCTATGGTAACGGGTGCCACCAGATTTGTGTTGCAGCCGATGAAAGCATTGTCGCCCACAACAGTCCTGAACTTGTTTTCACCGTCATAGTTGGCAGTTGCCACGCCGCAGCCGAAGTTTACGTTGCTGCCCACATCAGAGTCGCCCACGTAAGTCAGGTGCGAAACAGCCGTGCCTTCACCGATGGTGGAATTCTTTATCTCAACAAAATCACCGATCTTGACGCCCTTGCAGATATGTGTATCGGGACGCAGCTGAACGAACGGACCTATCTTTGCGCCGTCATCGACCTTAGCATCATAAGCCTGAACGTTATTGAGGTTAACGCCATTGCCGATGATGGTATTTTCAAGTATGCAGTTCCTGCCTATAACACAGTCCTCACCGATAACAGTGCCGTTTCTCAGTTCGGTGCCTGCATCTATGCGGGTACCTCTGCCTATCTCGACCTTTCTGCCAACACTTACCCCGTCAAGGCAAGTGAACTCTATGCCGAAGTCAAGCCACTTGTCAATGACCGACATTCTGGCGATATCGTTGAGTTTCAGCAGACCACGCCTGTCGTTGGCGCCAAGTGCCACGTTGGGATTTGCGGAGATGTAAGCATCAGCATTCCTGCCCTTGTTTATCATCAGTTCAACGCAGTCGGTCAGGTAGTATTCACCCTGTGCGTTGTTGGGCTTTATCTCAAAGAGGACCTCAAGCAGCGCTTCGGTATCGAACCAGTAGCAGCCCGAATTTATCTCCCTGACAGCCAGCTGTTCAGCAGTGCAGTCCTTATGTTCGACAATGCCTGCAATGCCGTTTTCAGTGCGGATAACTCTGCCGTAGCCCGTGGGATCGTCCACCACAGAGGTAACGACTGTTACACCGCATTTTTTCTTCTCATGGAGTTCCAGCGCACCCCTGATGGTCTCGGCGTCGATAAAAGGCGCATCACCGCACAGCACCAGCGTGCTGCCGCCCTTGTGGTCTTTCAGGAAGTCAGCCGCCATCATGACAGCATGACCCGTGCCCAGCCTTTCAGACTGGAGAACAGTGCACACCTCACCTGCGGACTTGCGCTTCTCAACATACTCGTCTATCATTTCACCCGCAAAGCCCTTGACTATGCAGATATCGGCAAGACCTGCGTCCTCACAGGCACTCATTACCCATTCAAGCATCGGTTCACCAAGAACATTGCACAAAGCCTTTGGCGAATTGATCTTCATACGCTTGCCCTGACCGCCTGCCAGTATAATAACATTATTTCCCATAAGTGATTCCCCTTAAAAGATTTTTGGCACTGATTTTCGTAAAACACCGTCACGCTGAACAGCCAAGTGCCTCTTATCCCCTATTATAATACTTTCAAACGTTTAAGTCAATACCTATTTTTCATAATGATATGCCGACCTAACGTCGGTAAAGTTATGATAAATTATAATTATGACGAATGTGAAAGCTTGGCACAGCAAAAAAGGTCTGCAATAGGGCGTAAAATTGTCAGAAAATGGAGAATGGGGCAAAAAACGCATTCGTTTGAGACAGACGGAAACGGTTTCATTTTATTATATAAAAGTCCGTTTAAAGTCACAGTTGTCAGCCCGTGCAGACATCGGATATATGCTTGTGAAGATAATGTCCCCCTCAAGATCAAAAGCAGAGAGCATGCATCGGTAAAAATGCCGATAAGCACGTAAAATCAGACATTTGACAGCATCGTACAGACTGTCAGCAAAAGTAGGATAACACAGAATGTCCTGCTGTGAACGAACGGCAGAATGTGTTTATAAAGCACAGAAAAATGTTCCAAAAGCAGGAGGATAATTCGTTAAAATTTTTGCTTTGTAAGTTATTTCTGCTTATTTGATAAAAGTCATAGGACGAATTTGTAAAAGATACACAAGAATATTTACTCGGAGGTTAAATGTGATGAAAAGCACTTGAAAATTCCGTGAAATATGGTATAATATTAATCGAAGGGCAAAGTGTGCCCGAAGGTAAGGATATGGAAACAGAGAGGAAATAGGATATGAAATTGAAGTACAGATTTATTGCAGGTCTCTGCTCTGCTGCGCTGGCTGCAAGCGTGCTGCCCGCTCATGCTGAGGGAGAAAAGACCGATTTTTACGAGGCTGTCAGCGATAATGTCAGGATACTCGGAAGGAGCGTTTACAACGAGGATGCGCTCTGGTTCGCAAATTCCATTTCAGGCGTTGAATTTAAAGCAACAGGCTCGCAGGTAACATTCAACATCAAGGTCTCGGGTGACCCCACTCGTGTGGGCGTTTATGTGAATGACAAGCTGGTACAGCGTGGTCTCATCGGCGGTAAAAAGGCAGCTGAGAAGCTGGGCAGCATAACTGTCAAGCTGGAGGACGGCGAGAATACCGTCAAGCTGCTGAAGCTTTCCGAAGGGCCGCAGTCTACTCTCTCGATACAGAGTATCGAAGTGGACAGCGGTGCATCTGTCAAGCCCACTGAGGGTAAGGCTCACACGATGGAATTTATCGGTGACTCCATAACCTGCGGCTACGGTATCGACCTGCCCGTAAAGGACCCCGAAACAGGCAAGCCCAACAGTTTCTCCACTGTTAGTGAGGACGCTTCCAAGACCTATGCATTCCAGATAGCTGAAATGTTCGGCGCTGACGTGAACTTCTTCTCGGGCAGCGGCTACGGTATCTGGTGCAATTACGGCGGCGGCAGGGACAACATCATGGAGAAATACTATGAAAAGTGCGGTCCCAACACCTGGAATA
>CAMNMO010000276.1 GCA_946544695.1 uncultured Ruminococcus sp.
CGGCAGTGTGTCGGTCTTTGACAACTTCACAATATACAACAAGAAAGTCACAGTATCACTTGGCAAAGAAACCTATGAATACAGTGTATCCACCAATGAGGAGATACTTGCAGACTGTGATATCGATGTGAGCGTTATTACAGCTGCGGACAAGGCTGCGCTCATTAAAATATCAAATGCAAACGGCGAAGATGTCACAGATAAGGACCATCTTGATGCAGGCACCTACACACTCAGCTTCAACGATAAGATAACTGAAAATTACCCGCTGTACGATTTTTCATTTGAAAGCGATGAACTGGTAATTGACCCGCTGCCGATAGACAGTACTGTCATCACAAACAACGGCGGTGCGGCAAGTGCGGTATATGTAGGCAACGATCAGTCACCTGACTATGATCTTGTCAACACCGAACTTGGTGAAGCTCTTGTAAGGAATACAGATTATAGTATATCCAAAGCAAAGAATGTCGGAAGCTATACACTCACCATAACAGGAATGGGTAATTATACAGGCTCATTCACCGTGCCTTTTGAGATCACACCTGCGGAAATAAAGCTGGATTCAATCTCTGATCTGCCCCCCACTGTAAATATCAGCTCGGGTGATCCGACTTATAACGGCAAACCGTTGACCGGCAGGACATTTACTGCTACCTGCATTATTCCTGAACATGAGAGGATAATAGATGTCAAAAAGTATTACAAGGTCTCATCAGACGGTGAAACTCCCGATGAAGAACTTGCTGAAGCTCCAATTGATGTGGGAACATACTATGCTATTGTAACTATTTCTGACAAAAATGGAAACTATACACCCGTTACTATTAAAACAGTTCAGTTTTCGATCGATAAAAAGAGTGTTTATATCGTTCCTGTAAAGAAGAATGGCAATGTCATCACTGAATATATGTTAATAGGTTTCTGTGATGGTGATGAACCCACCAACGAACAGCTGAAGGACGTTTATGCGTTGGATGGCAACAATACATTTGTCAGAAGTGATGCCATAAAGCCTGAATTACCAAACTATAATGTTAACTATATTGAATCTAAAGGTATCCCCGACGAAGCAGTAGAAGCAGGTGCTGTTGTAACTGCTGCAAACGTTACTCTCGGCGGCGAGCTGGGGCTTAACTTCTATGTGAAGATCAATGACGATGTTGCAGAAGGTGCGAAGGCTGTTCTCAGCGGTCCCGCAGGTGATAAGGAGATCGCATTCAGCGAGCTTGAAAAGGACACAAGCGGCAAGTACGTTGTAAGTTATCCCGTATCTGCCATCAAGGCTGATAAGGATATCACCATGAAGATAGTTGATGCTGAGGGCAACGATCTGGGACTGTTCAGATCTGATTTTTCTGAGATCGAAGGCGACAGCTTCACTTACAGCATATATGATTACTTTGATTCGGCACTGGCTGATGATTCCAAGCTGACTGATGAAGAAAAGGAACAGGTAAAGGCTACCTATACCTACTGCGCTTATGCCATAAAGTGGAAGTACGGCACCGAGCTGCCCGACAGCAAGTACATAAATGAACTTCCCGATATCACTGCTGACAGCGTTTCAACTCATAAGATGTATCAGAATGGCAGCAATGATGAGATATCGATAACAAGTATCTCCCTGACACTTGATTCCAACACTTCATTTAATGTGTTCTTTAAATGCAACGATGATATCGAAGGTCATACCATTACGATAGACGGAGAGAAAGTAACTCCTGTGCTTGTGAGCGGCAATAAGTATTATGTTAAGATAAACAGCATCGGCGCTAAAAATCTTCAAAAGGATTATTGTGTTGCTTTTGATGATTATTCTGTAACATTCGATGCTATGTGTTATGTATACAGCGCACTCAATAATCCTAATGAGCAGTCGCTCATAGACGTATCAAAGGCTGTCTATGCTTACAGCGAAATGTTTAAATCATAATAAAACGGAGGAAAACAAAAATGAATAAGGAAAACTACACACCTGTTGACATGGAGATCATCAAATTTGCTTCTGAGGACGTTATAACCACAAGCCCTTTGGATACCACTAATGATGCGAATCTGACCGAACTGACACCCCCTCTAGCTTAACGTTCATAATGGAAGAAGCTGTTGCTTTTTGCAGCAGCTTCTTTTTTATGCTGCTTTTGGTCATTGACTTGACAGGCGATATGTGTTATCATATAGTTTGCAAAAACTAACTTCACCCGCAGCGACAGGTCCGTGCAAAAATGCCTGTGCGGGACATGAAAGGAAAGCATATCGCTAAAGAACAAAACTGCAAAAACAACTCCTTCGGGCTGCAAGCTCTCAGCACGGGGGAGTTTTTACAGCAAAAATATTTGCTGACCGAATGGAGCATTTGTGTCCGTTCGGAACTTGAAATCGGGACATTATTGCGGTATAATATAGATCGTGGTTAGGTAAAACTAATGCATCGTGAGCTCACGATAACAGGGAGGAAAAGTATGTCAAAGGAACTTGAAAACATGTATTTCGGCTCGGACGTCTCAGATGTTTTTGAAAAGGAAGACTGTCGGCTGATGAGGCTGACAAACGAGGACGGCGAGGGCATGATGACGGTGTATCCCGTGTTTGACGGCGTATACCTGATGTATAACAATTTCCACATGAAAAGCTGCCGTTCGGATTTCAACGAGGGAGGCAACATAATCTGCATCGATCACTGCAAGGAAGGCTGCATCGAGACGGGCATCGACGACAAAAGCTGCTGCTGCCTTTCGGCGGGGGAGCTGAGGATAGATAACGGCATGCACAATCACGGAGCATCACGTTTTCCGCTTGACCATTATTACGGTCTGACCATCGCATTCGAGGTGGACAAGGCGCAGGCGGCACTTGACGGCTACATCAGCGAGTTTTCGATGAAGCTTGGCAAGCTGAGGGAAAAATACTGCTTCCGTGAGGATCCTTATGTCATCTCATCTTCCCCCGAGATCACCCACATTTTTTCGGAACTGTACAACGTCCCCAAAAAGATAAGCCGTGATTACAGGCGCATAAAGGTGCTTGAACTTCTGCTTTATCTTGATGCGCTGGAGATCGATATGTACAAAACAGTCAAGCCGTATTTTTACAAGGGTCAGGTCGAGAAGATACACGCTATACATGATCTTATGACATCAGACCTTTCAAGAAGCTACACGATAGATGAGCTTTCGGCAAAGTTCGGCATTGCGCCCACTGCGCTGAAAAAGTGTTTCAGCAGCATATACGGCAGCCCCGTATTTACATATATGAAGCTTTATCGTATGAATCGTGCAGCTGCACTGCTAAAGAGCGAACCTGATATGAAAGTCGCTGATATAGCACTGGCAGTGGGTTATGAAAGTGCGGGCAAATTCTCGCAGGCGTTCCGCAAGGAGATGGGGCGCAACCCGCTGGATTACCGCAAATATTCAAGTCAGACAGAGGTGGATACCAATGAAGAATGAAAAGAACTGGTTCGGGATACTTCTCGGTTATGCTAAGGGCAGCGGCACAAAGCTGACAGGCTCAGTGATACTTTCGGTCATCAGCATTTCAAGCGGGATATTCCCGTTCTATTGTATGTACAGGATAATAGATGCTTTTGCACGGGACGCCGTAAGCGGTGATGTCATAAGGAAATGGTGTCTGCTTGCAGCCTTGGCATTTATTGTGAAGATACTCGGTTTTGGTCTGTCAACAGGCATTTCTCACCTTGCGGCGTTCGATATACTTGCAGCGCTGCGCAGACGCACAGCAGACAGATTTCTGCATGCACCGCTGGGCACTGTACAGGAACATTCGATAGGCGAGATAAAGAACATCATCGTTGACAAGATAGACAGCATGGAACCTCCGCTGGCGCACATGGTGCCTGAGGGTGCGGGACATATCCTGCTGCCTGTTATAAGCATCATCTCGCTGTTTATCATAGACTGGCGCCTGGCGCTGGCGTCACTGGTAACTTTCCCTGCCGCCATCGTGTGCATGGGGCTGACCTTCAAGATAAGCGGAAAGAATTTTGATGTGTACAACAGGTCAAATGCCGAGATGAACAGCACCATCGTTGAGTACATCGAGGGCATAGAGGTCATCAAGGCGTTCGGCAGAACAGGCGTTTCCTATGAAAAGTACACAAATGCCATAAATAAGTACAAG
>CAMNMO010000277.1 GCA_946544695.1 uncultured Ruminococcus sp.
GGGTGCCAGCCAGCACGCCCTGAATCTGCTGTTCCTGACTTTTTCGGAATAGTCCGCCATGAACCACAGCAGCACAGCGCTGACGGGCATCAGGGCGATAATGAAGATATCGAGATATTCAAGTCCGTTCATATTTTCGCCCCCTTACTCAATGTCGTCCTTATGGAAATAGTTGTATGCCACCCAGAGGTATGCAACGCCTGCTGCCAGCGACACTATGATGATCCGTGCCGCAAGTGCAGGGTCAAGGGCAGGGTCGTATATCGCCTGCGCATTGCGTTCAAGCCCGAAGGTCGCCCAGTAATCAAATTGCAGAAGGCTTTGAGTGCTTGTGAAAGCAAGCACCGAACCTGTGGGGTCATTCTGAGTGCGGATCAGTGTCAGCATACCTAAATAACCGTAGCAGGCTATGAAAGAGTACCCCGGGCGCTTTATGATGTAGACCAGCAGTATGTAAAAGCAGGTCTGCCTGAAAAACGGGAACACCATCAGCAGTATGCGTGTGACCACCGTGCTTACGGGCAAACTGCTGCCCCAACCTGCCAGAATGGTGTACAGAACCAGCGGTAAAGCCATCATCACCAGCCCTAAGACAAGGCTGAAAATAACGGTCACGATCACCCTTGCCATGAACGACTGCTTTCTCAGCCTGCCGGACATCAGCTCGAAATTAGCGGTCTTGTCCTTGAAATCATCACCGATGAAAAATGAGACGAAGAACCCTGATATACCAAAATAAAGAGTGGGCATCATGTTGTACCTTGTGAAATAGTCAGATGCACAAAACAGCTGACCCTCATCCAGAGAATCCACACCGTTGAGAAACTCAGAACTGCCGAACAGTGCGGCGATAGCCAGACAGAATACCAACACCCAGAAATAGACCCTTGTACGCAGTATCTGGTATATCTGTGCTTTTATAAGATCTTTCATTTTGTCACCCCATATCCTTTTTCCTGAATGCCATATAACCCAACGCCCCGAAAACAGCCGTGCCGACAATTCCCGAGACAATGATATGCACTGCCAGAGGAGTTGTCATCAGGTCTTTGACCACCATGATATCAACACCGTCCTCAAAGCCGTAGCCGAAATTTGCGGGGCACAGCGCTTTACTCAGACTATGGAACGACAGCAGGTATAAAGGCAGTATACTGCCGCTGAAAAGTTCTTCTGCCATCATGGATCCTATCATTTCCAGAAAGCTGAACACATAACCTACTGCACATACGATCATAGGCTTTGTCAGGATAAAACTGCACATTGCATAGAAAAGCGTAAGCCTGACGATCGGAAATACAGCCGATCCCATACGCATCACATAGTCAGACAAAGGCATTGCATGACCCCAGCCGCAAACAGCCGATACTATCATTGTGGGAACGACCATGTAAACAAAGGAAAAGATAACGCTGACCATAACGCTGACCACCAGTCTGCCGCAGTATACAACAGAACGCTTTGTGCCTGTCAGCATTTCATAGTTGATGGTCTTGTCCTTCATGTCGCCTGCGCAAATAATAGCGGTGAACAGCATTATTATCATTGGCATGAACCCTGCATACATCTCTGCAAAAGTAACGGCAAAACTGCTTCCGCACAGGGTCTTAGGGTCTATCTCCTCCACAATGAACGAAAACACGATCACAATAAAGCTGACTGCGATGATGATGTAGGTGCTTATGCTGTGAAACAGCTGATAAAACTGTGCTTTGATTATATTAGTCATAGTATCCACCTGCCGTTTCAATATGTATACTGATGGGTATGAGACTGCGGAAACACTGTACGTTTTCGGTACATAGCACCGATGCGGCGGCTGTTACAAACATCATCAGCATTGCCACGCTACCTGCCATTGCTGCTTTTAATATCCGTTTTATTGTACTGTTCTGCATTGTCGTCACCTACCAGTTTCATGTAATATTCTTCAAGATTTGCATCGTGTATATGTATCTCTGTGGGTATGATACCGTTCTCGAAAAGCGTTTTTGATATGAGCCTCAGCTCGTCTATCCTTTCGTAGATATGCACCGATCCGTCCTTCTGCACCGTGAAGTCCTTCATGCCCAGCTTGTTTTCAAGCACTGCGGGCAGAAGTTCGTTATTATCGGTGCTGATGACGCAGAACTCATGGCACTTTCTGCCAAGTTCCTCAGCGGAGATATCCTGCACTATCTCGCCGTGACGGATAAACAGGTAATCGGTGCAAAGCAAAGAAAGCTCGCTCAGCAGGTGCGACGATATGAGAATGGTAACATGCTCCTCTTTGTTAAGCCTGAGAAGCAGTTCCCTTATCTCAACTATGCCTTCGGGGTCAAGACCGTTAACAGGTTCATCAAGTACCATTATCTCGGGCTTTGTCAGCATTGCCCCTGCTATTCCCAGCCTTTGTCTCATGCCCAGTGAGAAGTTCTTGACGGGCTTGCTGCCTGTATCTGCAAGCCCCACAAGCTCCAGCACTTCCTTGATGCGCCCCTTGTCGGGCAGACCTTTTTGCAGGCGAAGCTTCTCCATGTTCTGATAAGCGGTCATATTCTGCTTGGCGTAGGGCGTTTCTATCATGAAACTCATTCTGCTGCGTGAATGCGCAAGTCCCTTTTCATCAGTCTCACCGAAGATCTCCATCGTACCTTCTGTCGGCAGAGTAAGCCCGCCGAGCATTTTCATTATGGTGGTCTTGCCCGCACCGTTGGGTCCCACGATACCGCAGATCATTCCCTTGCGAATGCGGAAATCCACACCACCTACGACCTTGTTTTTCATATACTGCTTTGTGAGCCCTTCAACTTTCAATATTATATCTGACATATCCATTGCTCCTTTCGGGGTAGGTTTTTCTTCCTTGATATTGATTCTAAATAATAAACATAAAGAATTTCTTAAATATATTTATAGTTTACAAAAAGTTCATATTTAGCATTATCCCCGAACACCAACTGCCGCACGGCAGATTGACTTTTTAATAAAGCTTTGCTATAATATCCTAAGAACATAACTCTGCGATACGACCTTATTTTTGCTGTTCGGGAAGGAGATACTATAAAGTATGGATAACGAGAACTACAAAGTCCTTATGATAGATGATGATGAACTGATAGCACGCTCAACAGCTGAATATTTCAATATTCTGGGACTAAAGACTGCCTACGTCACAGACTATGATGCGGCGGTGGGATTTCTTGACACGCATGAGGTATCACTGCTGCTGCTTGACATAAATCTGGGTGACAAGTCGGGTTTCGACCTGTGCAGGCAGATACGTGAAAGCTATGATATGCCCATTCTTTTCATCAGCGCACGCACAAGCGATGACGATGTTATAATAGCCATGAATATCGGCGGCGATGACTACATCAAAAAGCCCTACACGCTGGGTGTTCTGTTTGCAAAGGTCAAGGCGATACTCGGCAGATATGAAAAGGCAAAGGAAGCCGCACGGCTTGCTGCGGCAAGCACACAGGAAAAGAATGTTCAGACAGATGATGGAAGGATATATTTCCGTGAGGGCGTTTATCTTGACACCTCCATGCACAAGCTGATAATTGACGGCAGACAGGAAGAATTCAGGGCTATGGAATACAAACTGCTCACCTATCTTCTTGAAAACGCAGGCAGGGTCGTGACAAAGGACGAGCTTCTAAAAAATGTTTGGGAAGATGAATATACCAACGACGGAACTATCTCGGTGCATATAAGGCATATCCGTGAAAAAATAGAGCCCGACCTCAAGAACCCGACTGTTATCAAAACTGTCTGGGGAGTCGGATATGTTGTGGAACAGGATGCACTATTTCACGGTGACGGAACATGAAAAGCTACATACGTATAACTGTTATTACGGCAATGATATTTCTTGCAGGCATCATTCTGTTCACTGTTATGACTTCGGGCAGCGTTACACATGACCCTTCACGCAAAACAATAACCGCCCTGAATGATATCGCACGCACCGCCGAAACTCATCGCTGCGAACTCGACACACTGGACGATACAGAATTTGATTGCAGCTTTGTCATAGTCGATATGACCGACGATCTGCTTTACTCCAATATGGCTGTGAATGATGAACTTACGGTGGAAAAAGCCATACAAAAACGCTATCCCTATCAATATCTGAAAGATGACAGCAGCGTATGGG
>CAMNMO010000278.1 GCA_946544695.1 uncultured Ruminococcus sp.
AAACCTTTGTATTATGCAAAAATTGATTTCCGTGGAAAAAAAGCCTGACTCCTTGACATATATTTATTGTTTCTTTCCCAATGTCACAACGGACAGCATACTTTTCGTATGCCGCCCGCTTTGCTTTATTGTGTATCGGAGAATTATATCCCGTCTTATTCATATCTCAATGCATCTATCGGATTCATGTTGCCTGCCCTCTTCGCAGGATAGTAACCGAATACCAGTCCCGTTAACATCGAGAACGCCAGCGATATGATTATCGCAGGTATCGACGGCTCTACTGTCAGTGCAATGAACTCTGCATACTCAGCCGCAAATGTGTTCAGCAGTACCGATGCTATCTTGCTTATCAATACTCCGTTTACTATGCCTATGATGACTCCTATCGTTCCGCCTGTCAGACAGATGATGATGGCTTCTATCACAAACTGGCTCCTTATATCACCGTTAAGTGCACCCAGTGCCTTGCGCACACCTATCTCCCTTGTGCGCTCCAGTATGCTTACCAGCATGATGTTCATGACGCCTACGCCGCCGACTATCAGTGATATCGCCGCTATTATGGATATGGCTATCGTGACCACATTCAGCACGGTGTTTATCATGCCGAGCATTTTTTCCTCGTCATAGATCTTTATATACCACTGCTCGTTTTCTGCATATATCGGCTCAAAATATTCGTCTATATACTTCTTTGCTGTCTCTTTGTCACACTTCGATGTCCAGCCTATCTCTGCCGAATTAACTATCGTGTCCTCGGGAGTTTTGCTCATCTCTTTCAGCATGGTGTTGTAGGGGAAGAAAATGTAGGTGATTATATCAAGTTTCTCCTGCTCGTTATGCACCTTGTTCACACCTATGGAATTTCTTTCCAGCTCAGTGTATTCGATCACACCAACGATCGTCAGCTTCAAGTTGCGTCCTGTGTTCTCGCCTTCAAGTGTGCTGAACTTTATGGTCTTGCCTATAACGTTCTTGGTGGTGCCGAAATACTGTTCGCAGAAATAATCGGATACAAGGCAGGTATTCTTCATGCCGATCAGGTCAGACTTGCTTATGGAACGTCCCTGCACTATCTGCTTTTTGACTTGATCGAAATAGTCATCCGATACACCCACCAGCTCTGCCTTAACAGGGTCGCCGTTCACATTGGCAGTCTCTGTCATACCGTATCTGTCATCACAGCTGTAAGTCAGCTCCTCGGGGTGAAGGTTTATAAGTTCCTGCACCTGTTTGAGCGTTATGGAATCTTCATCGGTAAGATCATTCCACTCACCGCTGTAACCCTCCCTCACCGCAGGGTATATGCTCAGCTTGTTGCTGCCCAGCTCATTGAAGGTATTTGTCAGCGTACTGGATATGGAGTTACCAATGGTGGTTATGGTTATAACGGCGCTTATGCCTATGATTATGCCCAGCATGGTCAGGAAAGACCGCATTTTATTTACGGCAAGGGAAGCAAACGCCATTTTTATGCTTTCTGTAAAATTCATTCGCCTGCCGCCCCCCTTGTATAGTCTTTAACTATCCTGCCGTCGCTGATGGTCAGCATGCGTTCCGTTTCAGCGGCAAGCTCAGGGCTGTGGGTTATGAGCACGATGGTCTTGCCACGCTTTTCGTGCAGTTCATGGAACAGGTCCATTACCATTCTGCCCGTCTTGGTATCAAGTGCGCCTGTTGGTTCATCTGCAAGAATTATCGAAGGGTCGTTAGCCATCGCCCTTGCTATGGCGACACGCTGTTTCTGACCACCCGAAAGCCTTGCGGGGTCATGAGTATATCTGTCGCCCATGCCCACCAGATTTATCAGTTCCATAGCACGCTCGGTGCGTTCCTTCTGGCGCACGCCTGCGTACATCATGGGCATCTCCACATTTTTCAGCGCAGTTATCTTGGGTATCAGGTTGAAGTTCTGGAACACGAAGCCTATCTCCTTGTTCCTTATACGGGACAGCTGTTTGTCATCGAACACTTTGGTGGACTTGCCGTTGAGCAGATATTCGCCCTCAGTCTGTCTGTCCAGCAGACCTATTATATTCATCAGTGTGGATTTGCCCGAGCCTGATGCGCCCACTATGGAAACGAACTCACCTTCATAGATATCCAGCCCGATATCAAATAATATCTGGAGTTCGTTGGGTTCACCCACATAATATTTCTTGGTCACGGCGTCCATGTGTATCACAGGCTCACTTCTTCTCATTTACCTGTATCCTTTCTCCATCTTCGGGCAGGGGCATTTCGGCGTCATCGTCCTGCTCGACTATCAGGTCGCCTTCCTTGACCTCACCGCCTGCTACTTCCACATAGAAGTCTGATTCTTCGCCCTTGACGATCTTCTTCTTGCTGACTATGTAGCCGCCCTCCTCATCGTCTGCGGCTTCTGCCACGAGGACATAGTCGCCGCCGTCCTCCTCGATGATGCCCGAATAAGGCACGCTCAGCTTTTCGCCAACTTCCTTTATGACCACATCTACCGTTGCACTCATGCCTATCAGCAGCTTGTCATTGGGGGTATCAAGGGTAACTTCCACCTTGTAGCCTGCTTTGCCTTCCGCACTTGCTGCGTCCTGCGAAACAACGTTCACGATACGTGTTATCTTTGCGGGGAACTCCTCATCGGGCAGCACCTTCGAGGTAACAGTCGCCTTCATGCCTTCCTGCATCTTGGAGATATCAGTTTCTCTTACAGTCAGCTCGATGACTGTCTTGTCGGTATTGACAATGGTCATCAGCGTGGGTGAACTCGGCAGGCTGCCCTCGTTTACGTTCAGGGCGGTGATTATGCCGCTCTGTGAAGCGTAGACATTGCACTGCTCGATCTGTTCAGTCAGCTTATCCATCTGCTTCTGTATGGAATCGGTGCTTTCAAACTCCTCGGCATCAAGGGTATCCTGATAGCCCTGAATGGTCTCATCGTACTGGGTCTCGGTATCATTGTAAGCGTCCTGTGCGGCGGTGACAGCGTCATCATAAGCGCTGAGACCCGCACGCAGGGTCTCTATCTGTGCGTTGACCGTATCATAATCATAATACTCATTACCGTCATCTATCGCCTGATTGTATTCACCGACCAGCTTGTTGAACTTCTCATAAGCGTCATCACGTTCCTTAGTGGCTTTGTCGATGGCACGCTGCGCACGTTCAAGTGCAGAGGTCTTTTTGTTCTTGGCAGCTTCCATATCCCTGACCACCTTATCATGGTCTGACTGTGACTTTTTGTCGGAGCTGTCGAGCTGTTCCTGAAGCTCATCATACTCATCCTGAAGTTCGGTGGAATCGAAAACGCAAAGCAGGTCGCCCTCTTTGACCACATCACCCAGACTTACCTTTACCTCACTAACGGTGGCATTCAGCTTGGTAGTCACATCGACCGTACCGTTACCGATGACCTGTCCTGTGGTAGAGATGGTATCCGACAGGTCATTCATACCTGCGGGAACAGCTGAGTACTTGATATTAGCGAGCATAGCCTGAGTAGCAGACTGTGCCATATTTCTGAGACCCAGCACACCGCCGCCGACGGCGAGAACGACCACAGCGGGGATAATGATAGCTTTCTTTTTTAATGCCATAAAATTGCCTCCTTAAAAAACACAATAAAATAATATAGACATATCTTTACTTCATCAAACGGGATAAGTGCTGCGAATACCGATGGTGGGCAGCACATTTTCCTTTACCATAGAACATGATAACACGGCAAGGATTAAAAAGTCTTTAAAATTCTAAAATTTTATCAAAGGATAAAAAAGCAACACACATAAATTATAACATTATAAAGGGATAAAGTCAAGTTTGCGGAAAGAAAGAAAAGCAAACTATAAAGATATGCCAAAGATACAAAGCGCCCGGTCAAGCCTGGCGCCAGCAGGCTTGCGGGAGTTTGAGGGCAGCGCCCTCAATCACCAAAGTGCACGGTGAAATGCAAAGCCAAGAATCAAGGCGAAACAAACGTCCCCGAAATGCCAAAGAAAACAAAAAGCGGGCAGCGCACAAAAAACCGTGCGTCTGCCCTTTTTTGCACCCAAATAAAAGCAGGAGCGTCCCACGACGCTGCCCGCTTTTGCGGTCGGACAGCGCAGCGA
>CAMNMO010000279.1 GCA_946544695.1 uncultured Ruminococcus sp.
TGAACCGAAGCCGCCTTCACCACGGGCGGTGTCGCTGAGTTCGGTCACTTCGCAGGTCTCGGGACGATAAATTGGCGTCACCACAAGCTGCGCTATCCTGTCACCCGCATTTATGGTGCAGCTTTTATCGGAATGGTTGTGCAGCGCAACTATCAGTTCGCCACGATAGTCCCAGTCTACCACACCTACGCAGTTTGCAGGTGCAATGCCAAGCTTTGAAGCCAGCGAACTTCTTGCATATATAAGCAGCACTGCGTTTTTCTCGCCCTCCAGTTCAGCTGCAAGACCTGTGCCTACCTTCACCGTCTGACCTGCTTCGATGGTCAGTGAGGCATCTATGCATGCACACAGGTCAAGCCCTGCGCTGTATTCTGTCTGGTAAGCGGGAATAACTGCCCCCTCACGGAGTTTTTTAAATAGCAATCTCATAACTGTCTCCTTTATTGTACACCACGGCGGTATAGACCACGGGTGATCTTATCGGGTCTGCCGTTAAGTCCGCCGTTTCGGTATTCTTCGATGATATGCCGCACCTGTGCGGGCTTTTCATCGGTAAAGTCAAGCATCAGGAAATCCGCAGCAGCAAAACTGTCCTGCATATCAGCAAGATAAAGCACCTCACTGTTCAGCAGTTCAACATAGCCTTCACGCTTTGAACACTTCACAGGAAACTCCCTGCCTGTGCGGTCTGTAACTTTTTTTGTACAGTTTTTGCAGCCGACCGACGCTGATACAGGGCAGTTCACCGTCAGCATAAGCGGCAGTCTGCCATAAGCATAAACGCCGATGGGAAGGGGTTTTCTCAGCTTTGATATCTGTGACGCCTTCAACTCAAAGCTGACCACCGCATCTGCGGCACCCAGCTTTTTCACTACGCCCAGTGCGCAGGAATTTGTCAGGTTGAAGCCAAAGCCTGCGTGCATGACCATGCCGAGTTCCCTTGCAGTTTCTGCATGCGCAAGATTAGTGGCGATAATATGGCTTATCCCTGCCGCCTTTGCAGCAGCTGTGCGCCTTGTGACCTTCTCCTCATCAAAGGTAAAGCGTGGCATGCTGACAGCCAGCTTTTCTGTCGGGAAAAGCTTTACTGCCGCTTCCGCAAGGTTCAGCGGGACAGCACACAGTTCAACGCTTTCAGGGTCAACTGCTTTAAGCTGTTCGGTATCGCTGACGGAAACACGCAGCGTTTTTTTGCTGCCGTGATATTCTTCAAAGTCCAGAATTTCGGACTGCTTAAAGCTTACTCTCCTGTCGTTGGCGGCTGCGGCAGCGTCATCAAGGGCTGCACAAGCCTGCCTGCGCAGGTCGTTGAGTTCTTTTGGGCTTACAAACAGCCCTTCATCGATATCGCAGCTTATCTGTCGGGGACTGTAAATGGTGTCGCCCAGCTTGGCAAGCTGTTTGCTGACCGTTTCCTTATCAGCGGCACGCTTTTGAGCCGCCTGCGGAACACTGCCAGTCACGGTGACTTTCAGCCCGCTGCCGTTATCGGCGGTGAGACAGACCTTCTCCCCTGCCTTTATACGCACTGTAAGGTCAACAGCGTAACGCTTTTCCTCAAAGCGGTAAAGTTCATGTATCTTAGGCATGGCTTTGCTGCCTGCTGCGGCGTCCTCACCTGTGCGCATGCCGAACATATCTCTGCCAAGCTTATGGTAAAGATAACCATTGGTAAAGCCGCCACGTGAGAATACAGCTTCCAGTGTGGCACGGTCATATTCCTCCCCTGCCAGCGCCTGTTTACAGCTGTGCACAGCCATAGCAGCGTATTCGGGACGTTTCATGCGCCCCTCGATCTTCAGCGAGCTTACACCTGCATCTGCGATATCCCTGAGTTCATCGCAGTAGGACAGGTCTTTTAGCGAAAGGTCATACCTTTCCTTACCTCTGCCGCCTGCATTGCAGGGCAGTCTGCACGCCTGAGCACACAGTCCCCTGTTGGCGCTGCGTGAACCTATCACTGCGCTCATATAGCACTGTCCCGAGACGGACATGCAAAGCGCCCCGTGTACGAACACCTCAGTCTCGATACCCAGCGATGACAGCTGCCTTATTATATCGAGCGGCAGTTCACGGGAAAGCACAGTGCGTGAAAAGCCCAGCTGTTTTGTAACAGCCATGCCATTTGCAGTATGTATGGTCATCTGGGTGGAAGCGTGTATATGCAGGTCGGGACAGCAGCGCTTTACTATCTCGCAAAGTGCCAGGTCCTGTGTGATGATACCGTCAACGCCCACCTTTGCGCAGTGTTCGACTGCTTTCATGCACTGTTCCAGCTGTTCATCGAACAGCACCGTGTTGATGGTGCGGTAGACCTTCACACCACGCTTATGGCAGTCATAGACCGCCTGCTCGATCTCCTCATCGGTAAAATTGACTGCATTCTGTCTGGCAGAAAAATCCTCGCCCCCGAGGTAGACCGCATCACAGCCTGCCCTGAGGGCTGCCTGCAGCACCTCAGGTGAACCGCAGGGTGCCAGTATCTCAGCCATTATCTCCTGCTCCCGTTATTGTTCTTGTTCACAGGATATCTTGCAGCGCTGTCAGCCAGTTTATATGGCTCTTTCTGCTCGACAGCGGACTGAGCGTGCTCCTCCTTGACATCACTGCCTATGGCAGCTTCTATGTCGCCTTTGAGGATATCCTCAGCACTCACAGCTTCGCCCACATTGTCCATCGCTGAGAAATTGGTGCGTTCAGCCAGTTCCTTTTCCAGCAGCTCGACCCTTTCCCTCAGCGCCTTTATCTCACGCTGTGCAGCAGCAGCCTGATTTCTCGCTCTGCCTGCATCGTCAACATAATCCTTTATCTGGGTGCGGATATTGTCGATATTGCGGTTCGACTGACCCAGCTCGTCCATGCAGTCAAGGGCTGTAAGCACAGCGCAGTCTGTAACAGACAGGCTTGAGAACCTTGTCCTCATCGAGCGTATACGCTTATCCAGCGCTTCCGCCAGTCTTTCGGTATAATCCTTATTGTCCTCACTGGTCAGGTTATATTCCTTGCCCATGATGGTGACTTTATAAGTTGCCATAAATAATGCCTCCTCGCAAAATGATCTAAAAACAGTTCACTTACATTATACAACATTTTTCACAAAAAATAAACCCCTTTTGCAGAAAAAGTTTTAAAATCCCAAAACTCTTTTGCACAACAAAAAAGGGATACCCCACAAGGTATCCCTTTGATAGTTCGAGTATGATTACTTCTTAGCACGTGCGGGCTGTACGATAGCCTTCTTGCCCTTTACGTGAGCAGCGATCAGACCAACGTCAGTGATATTAACAACGCCGTCCTGATTTACATCAGCAGCCTTGAGCTCCTCGCCTTCCAGGGGCTTCTTGCTCTTTACGTGAGCAGCAGCCTTAACGATGTCTGTTACGTTGATAGACTTGTTAAGGTCAACGTCACCATACATAACGTTACCTGCAAATGCGGTAGTTGCGAACATTGAGCCTGCCATTACAGCAGCGCACAGAGCAGCAGTCAGTTTCTTGAACTTCATAATTACAACATCTCCTATAATTTGATAATAAGTCAGCTAGTATTTAGCTAAAGGTTACTCAAATACAGGTTTATTATACACTATTTTCCCCGATTTGTCAATAGTAATAAAACAATATTTTGAAAAAAAACTAAACAAATATTAAAATAGTTTAGTATCAATGTATAATACCACCATGCACAGCCTGCATTTGGACGCCGTGCTGTCGTACATGAGCAGATATCAGCATATTCTGGGCAGAAGTTCGCCGCCGGGCTGGGGCAGCATAGTCTGGGCGCCTATCTCGGTCTCCATTACCACTCTGCCTGCGTTATCGGCAGTTATCTCGCCTATTATGGCAGCATTCTTTGAATACTTGCCCTCACGCAGTTTTTCCACCAGTGCGGGTGCTTTATCCATCGGTGCTATTATGACCAGTCTGCCCTCGCATGCAAGGTACAGCGGATTAAGTCCAAGCATGTCGCACACACCCTTGACAGCGGGGTCTACGGGAATATCTGCCGCATTCAGACGAACGCCTACCTTACTCTGTTCAGCTATCTCATAAAGCACGGTGCCTACACCGCCGCGGGTAGCATCACGAATA
>CAMNMO010000280.1 GCA_946544695.1 uncultured Ruminococcus sp.
TGTAAATGCATGTACTGGCATTTTCTGCAGCGGTATATTATAATAGTAAAGTTAATTAATCATTATATTTTTACAGAAAATGGCATAATTATTCTCGGAAGGGGATCGCATAAACATGCAGAAAAAACGTTCGATGACTGAGGGCGCACCCTGGAAACACATACTCAGGTTTTCGCTGCCTGTACTTGCAGGGTCGCTTTTGCAGCAGCTTTATAATACGGTAGATACCATAATCGTTGGCAGATACGCCAGCGAAGATGCGTTGTCGGCAGTGGGTACAACAGGCAGTTTCACATTTTTGTTCCTTGCGCTGGCAATAGGCTTTTCAGCAGGAAACGGTGTGGTCGTGGCACAGCATTACGGCGCAGGCAACGAGAAAGCTGTGCGTTCAAATGCTTCTACGGGCATACTTTTTCTTTTGCTTCTCGGTGCAGCGTCAACAGTTATCGCTGTGCTTACAGCAAGGCCTGCTTACACATACCTTTTAAATGTCGATAAAAGCATTATCGGGCTTACGGTTACGTATTTCCGCTGGTATGCGCTGGGACTGGTCTTTCAGTTCGGCTACAATATTTTTTCTGCTATCCTGCGTGCAGTGGGCGACAGCGCAGCAACGCTGTATTTTCTGCTGATATCATCTGTTATGAATATCGGTCTTGATATGCTGTTTGTTGCAGTGTTCAGATGGGGCGTTGCAGGTGCGGCTGTTGCCACTGATATATCGCAGGCTGCATCATTCATAGCGGCTTACACCTATATGAGGGTAAAATACCCTGTATTCAGGTTCAGGCTTAATGAATACAAATGGGACAGCAGCCTTGTCATGCGTACTGTAAAGGTCGGCATGCCCATCTCACTCCAGCTTATAATAGTGTCCTTCGGACTAACTTTCATACAGCGTGCGGTCAATGGCTTCGGCAAGACCATGACTGCGTCATTCACAGTGGGGCAGCGTATCGAGATGTATCTGAATCTGCCCTGCAACGCATTCCAGACCACGCTTGCCACTTATACGGGACAGAACATCGGTGCAGGCAAGATGGACAGGATAAAGTCGGGCGTAAGGCAGACTTTTGTCATATCCCTTGCCATGACCCTTATGATATCGGCACTTGTGTGGTTCCTGGCAGGTGATATCATCACGCTCTTCAGCCTTAGTGACAAAGCCGCTGAGTACTGCCTTGCCCACCTGAAAGCGGTCGCACTGATAAACATTGTGCTTTCGATCTATATACCTGTGTTCGGAGTGTTTCAGGGTTCCAACCACAGCGGGCTGCCAACGGTGGTTGCTACTGCAGCACTGGGGATACGTGTGTGCGTCACTTACCTTTTCAGGCACAGTGATATTTTTGGCTATACCATAATCTGGTGGAATGGTATTTTCGGCTTCGGTCTTGGCTCGATAATTACCTGGAGCTGCTATCTCAGCGGGATATGGAAAAAGAACGCAAAAATTTCTTCTCATGAATAATTTGTTTTTAATTTTCATAAATAATTATGGTTATCCCTTTAAAACACCACTAAGGATAGAAGTATAACAAGTAAAATTTATTGAGATGTTTAGTGTGGTGTGTCAGCTGTATAACCACGTAAATAATTATAATATTATTGATATTTTTGAGCAAAATGTGATATAATGTCGTTAATAATTATTATCTTTCAAGTATCGAATACGAAGGGGTATGATCTCATGAGTAAAGAACACAAGCGTTTTTGTGGCTCTTGATATTACCTGAAAGCATAGTCTGATATTCACTATAAGCATTTGTTATCTTTGATTGTATATGTTATAATGATGTTATCAATAATTTCCGTTTATAAAATATAATGGGAGGTATTTATTATGAGAAAAGATCTTGGAGTTCAGCCTGCACTTTTTCCAATGCCTGTGGTCATCGTAGCTGCTTACGGTGCTGACGGAAATATATGTGCCATGAATGCAGCATGGGCGCAGATATGCGACATGGATAAGATAGCACTGTTCATCGATGCTGACCATAAGACCACCAAGAATATAATGGAGACTAAGGCGTTCACAGTAAGCATTGCAGATGTGCCCAATATGGAAACTGCCGATTTCTTCGGTATTGCAACAGGTAACAAAATGCCCGATATATTCAAGCGCAGCGGCTGCCATGCAGTAAAGAGCGAGTTTGTCAACGCACCCGTTATTACCGAATACCCCGTTGCGATCGAATGCGAACTTGCTGAGGAGATAAACACACCGAACATGCATGCGATAGTTGGCAGGATAGTCAACGTAAGCGCTGATGAAAGTGTTGTCGGTGATAAGGATAAGATACTGCCCGAGAAGGTCAATGCACTTATTTTCGACCAGTACCGCAGCGGCTATTATTCTGTTGGTGAAAAGGTCGGTCAGGCATGGAACGCAGGCGCAGGTCTTATGAAAAAATAAGGTATGACTTAGCTGTACATATCTGTCAGTAAAGACAAAACCAAGTCCTTGACGGGTTTGGCAGGGAAGTTCCGTACTCAGATTCTTAAAGATAAATTACATAGGTTTTTGCTTATTTATACTTGAAAGGCTCAGCGATCAATAACGCTGAGCCTTTCAGTCATTATACAAGGTTTGTTAATATATCTATGTCCGCTGACAGAACAAAAACAAAGCACAAACATCATTTACAGAGCTGTGATTTTATCCAAAAAACAAAATAACTCCCGATAAATGACTGTGTTGTTTGATGAAATTTTGGTTTCAAACTTGACATAACGACTGTTGTGTGATATTATTTATCTGCAACATAACAAGCGTTATGTCAGCTGTTGAGTAAAGGAGTTATGTAAAATGAAAAGCAGATACACAGTATGCAGCGCATGTTCTGGCGCAGAAGAGAATATCACGCTTTGAGAGCCGATCCGAAAGGGTCGGCTCTTTTACATAACAAAACGAGAATAACGTTACGTTTGAAAGGGGAAGTTATCATGAGTTTTATCACAGTAAAAGATGTCAGGAAGAGTTTTGGCAGCGGTGACAGCAGGACAAATGTTCTGAAAGGTGTCAGCGTAGATATCGCAAAGGGTGAGATGTGCGGCATCTTCGGACCGTCAGGGTCGGGAAAATCCACGCTGCTGAATATGATAGGTGGTCTGGAGGATTTTAACAGCGGTAGTATCACTGTTGACGTTGCTGAGCTTTCGGGCATGAAAAACAAGGCAGCGGTGGAATACAGGCGTAAAAACCTCAGCTTTATTTTTCAGTTTTATAACCTTGTTCCGGATCTGACCATCAGGGAAAATATACGTGCTGCGGAGTATTTGTCCAAAGAACCGCTGCCGATCGACGAGCTTATAGAAACAGTCGGGCTGAAAGAACATCAGCACAAGTATCCTTCGCAGGTGTCAGGCGGACAGCAGCAGCGCTGCGCTATTGCACGGGCGATCGTCAAGAACCCTAAGGTGATGCTGTGTGATGAACCGACAGGTGCACTGGACTTTGCTTCTTCACGAATAGTGCTGGAGCTGCTTGAACGTGTCAACAGGCAGTACGGAACGACTATGCTTATAGTCACCCATAATGAAGCTATAAGGCTTATGGTCGATCACATCGTCAAGGTGCATGACGGTCTTATCGCAGAGGACAGCTTCAACGCAAATAAGCTATCGGCTTCTGAGATAGACTGGTAAGGAGGAACTGAGATGGTTATATTAAAGCGGGCAGGCAGAATGTTTTGCAAAAACATTTTCAAATACCTCTGTGTCATGCTGATTGTCATACTCGGTATGGCAGTAGTTATCGGTTACGGAAACACTTCTTTTTCCGCACGGGAGACTGTTGACAGGTATTGGGAAGAAACTAACGTTGAGGACGGCGAATTCACGACATACGTAAAGCTGACAGAGAAAAACAAGTCCTGTATTACCGATATGGACGTTTCAATTCAGGAGACCTTTTATTTCGATATAGATGCAGGCAGAGATTTTACCTACCGTATCTTCCGCAGCCGAAAGGAGATAAACAAGGAACATATCGTTGGTGGCAGCACAGCGGCTTTGCAGGACGGCGAGATAAGGCTTGAACGTGTTTTCATGGAGGATAACGATGTTTCTGTCGGGGACAGCC
>CAMNMO010000281.1 GCA_946544695.1 uncultured Ruminococcus sp.
AAACTTCTGGCCCTTACGGAACAGACAGTTGTTGATGTTGCTCCACTCACAGGAGAAAGAGCCCCCGCCTGTGATGGTCATGCGTGTGTTGCCTGTGTCCTTCCACAGTTCATAAGCATAGCCGTCCTCATTGCCCGTTTTATTGTTATAAAACGTCTGATCGGCACTGGCAGGGATAGCGGACAGACCCGTAAAGCACATCATTGCTGCCGCAGCACCGCCGACGAGCCTTTTCAGAAGTCCTTGCTTCATGGATATCTTACCTCGCTTTCAGTTTCAGGGTTGGACGGTCCGAGCAAAGACCGCAGGGACAGCTTATCCCTGATGGTCCTGCGAAAACACGGGCCCACAGGAGCGAACAGATGACCGCCGTTTTATATCGTGGACGCAAGCCCCATCTTACGTTCACAAACGGATATCAGTCACAGGATCAGTCCTTGATGATTTCGCAATTTTTGACCGCCTCTGTCTATGAGTATACCAAAATTGCGAAATATCACAAGGCATTTTTTGCGCAGTAAACGATCTCACCAGTCAATTATTGCGATTTATTGCCGTTAGTGATAAATTTTATGCGCATCTTTGATTGATTTTATGGGATTTTTCGTATAATTGCGATTTGAAAATTATCAAATGTAAATATTTTGACCATACAAATCAGCAATAAACGGCAGGTAACATTTTCGTAACAATATTTCGTTGACTTACATGCCAAAGCAGCGCAGATATGTGCAATATCGGCGCATGTCTGCTTTGGCGGCAAAAAGCTGCCCTGATATACATTAAGAAAGCGGCGAAAATTTTCGCAAATATTCGGTCAGGAATGCAATGCGTACCCCTAACTTTGCAAGTCACTTTTTGACAGGCTGAAAGTGCGCAGTATCGGGGAATTTGCAAGCAAAGCAGTCATTCGGGCGCACAGGTGGTATTTCACTTTGATGACCCATTTATTGCTGTTGACTTTCAGGAAAATATATGGTATACTTGGTTAGTTGAAGCTAATCAAATAAAGGAGAGATCATCATGCAAAAAGGTATGGGATACATCGACAAAAGCAAGCGGCTTGTTTTTTTTATACTGGGTCTTATCGGGACAGCGCTGTTCGCTGTGGGCGACATACTGCTGCAAAGCTTTGCGAGCGAAGGTGAAAATATTCTCATGATAATGAGGTCATCAGTTAAAAACATGCCAATGTCACGGTTGTATTTCACGCTGCTGACAGGCATAGCCGCAGCACCGTTCATGTATCTGGGGCTGCGTGCCGCCGAATGCCTGCTCGGTGATCTCGGCTTACAGGAAAGCAAGATGTATCGGTGTTTCCACATTGCATCTGTTATAGGTTCGCTGTCGTTTTTTGCAGCACATTCGGTGTGTGCGGTGCTGATGATGTCGGCTAAGCAGGCGATGGTCTGCGGGGTGTCTGCCGAAAAACTGGATACTGCCTTCCGCACACCTTTTCTGGTTTCATTTTTTGCTACAAATCTATGGGTAACGGTAACGGAACTTATGCTTTCCGCAGCCTTCATCTACTTCGTCGCAAAGGAAAAACTGCCCTTGCCAAAGTGGACAGTCGTGATGAACACTGCGGGTCTTTACATTATTTTCAACGCTGTGGGCGCCCTGCTTGGCAATGTGACAGGCAGTGAGATATTCCCCCTGCTGGGAAAGGGCGGGGCTTCGCTGGGTATAGGCGCAATGTTCACTGCGCTGGCGTGGGCTGACAGGAGAAGTTCCGACAGCTGACCTTTGCTTGACTTATTTTACATAATATGGTATTATATTGTTAACGAAACAGGGCTGTGAGATCAATGTAACAATAACCATTATATGTAAATTACAGAGCCCCCGATAAATCTGTTAAAAAGGAGAAACAACAGTGAAAAATTTTAAGCTGTTCAATGCCGAAAAGTACAGCAACTCCAATGAATACGAAAAGGTAGAAGAGGGCATATATAAAAATCAAAACGGCGATCATGTTACCTCACTGAGTTTTGAAATGGACAACACCCGTTTCGGTGAGGAGGAGGGCTGTCCGCAGGATATCTCGCAGACCCCTTTTGAAGACCTGCTTGATGAGTACAGCGTGTGGGTAGAGGATTTCTATGATGACCTCAATGCGAACAGCGAAGTCATCTGCTATCAGGAATTCGCATCGAGCGATATCGAGGATATCAGAAAACTGCTGACACTGATAGGCAAGCAGTTTTACGCAGTCGAAAAGAACGACGGTCATTATGATATCGTGATCGAATAAGCGCACTTATTGCCGCAAAAAATCACATCTGAACAATAAGGAGGGTACTTATGTATTTCAGACTCAAAGGAGTAGAATATGATATCGATTCCTGCTATGTTGCTTTTGATATCAGCCCGAATAACGAGCATCTGATAATGTATATCGATATCGAGGCACAGACCGAGAATGATGATATCGACTATGACTTACAGTATGTCAGGCTTTATCACAACAACGGCTTCGATATAGGCGCAAAGACGCTGCGCAATCTGAAGGGTAAACGTTTTGAATGGAAAAATGCTTCCAACTGGGACGGCGGAACGATGTATGTACTTGAACACGAGGACGTTACAAGCGGCGTTATCGAGATACTTGACGTCACCGCAGACACTATCAGGATCAGATGGACAGGCTGCGCTAATGTATTCTGGAACGAGGAATATGACGAGGACGTTCCGTTTGAGACCGAAATAGAGACCGCTTTGCCTGAGGTGCCTAAATACAAGGTCCTCAACGGAATGTCAGCGTCGGTATTCAAACTTGATAATGACACTGTTCTTGAATTTCTGAATTTTGACGAACTTATGGAGGAATGCCGGCGCTGTGTTGAAATGTGGCGCAATGATGACAAAGAAGCATGGTCGAAATACAACGCAGCGCTGAATATGATACTGCGGCACAAGGGTACGGAGTATCAGGGAAAGGCAGTATACGAAGGGGGTGCGACAAGCTGCGAGACTGTTTTCGCAGATAACTGCCCCGTAAAGATCTCGATAATAAAAACATATCTCGATCCTGTTAACGGGCAGTACAATTTTTATGTAACGATCGATAAGTAGACGTTCGGTGAAAAACTATCAAAGTCAAAGGCTGTGCAGGTAATGTCCTGCACAGCCTTCTATTTATATCTTTCATATCTGCACTGTTCATAGACCTGCTTGCCAAGCAGTGTTATGGACTGTTCAGGGCAATGGCTTATGCAGCGGTAGCACATGGCACACCTGTCACCTGCGACAGCTTTGCCGTTTGTAATGCGGATATTTCCCATCGGGCAGTTTTTTTGGCAAAGCCCGCAGCCCACACAGCTGTCGCTTATTTTCAGCTTTTTGGAATAATCTGTGGTCTTGCCGTAAAACCAAAGCCGCTGTCCGAAAAGCCCTGCAAGCCGTGCGGCGAATGACAGTCCGTCCTGCGGATAGATGCCTTTTTCAACTATCTGCCTGCCAACCTCCTCAAGCTTTTTGTCAGCTTCCCTGACAATGCGCTTGTTTTCCTCAAGGGGCTTTTTCAGCATCTTGTTATCGCAGACAGCGTCAGGCATGCGAACATGCAGTCCCCCGATGATATCAGCGCCGTACTGTTTAAGCACCCTTGCGCTGCAGCCTGCACCGTCGCCCGAAAACGCACCCATAGTCGCCATGCACATGACACGCCTGCCCTGCCAGACAGCACCGTTTTTGCGGATAAAATCCCTGACCATATAAGGGGCATTTGAAAACTGCGTGGGGTACGCCAGTATGACAGTGTCATTCTCGGATATCTTTTTTGCGGCTTTTTCAGATTCGATGGGCACAGCTTCACTTTCGGGCGATATGACCGAAAGCAGCTTTTCTATGCAGTGTTTTGTGTTGCCTGTGCCACTCATATAAATACCGACCATTCTTTGTTCTCTCCTCATCACTTTTTTATATGACTATCCCGCTGACACACCTGCCCGAATGATAACATCAGATCAGTGTTTACTCATCATACAGCTATTTTGTTGCAGTGTTCCTATGGGACGATCATATTTCTATGTGGTTATCCCTTTAACACACCATTTTATACAACGGTGTAACAAGATATAA
>CAMNMO010000282.1 GCA_946544695.1 uncultured Ruminococcus sp.
TATAGTCATATCAAACCGAAAGGAACGTGCATCATGACTTACAAAGAAGAATTTATTAAATTTATGGTAGACAGCGGCGTGCTCACCTTTGGCGACTTCACACTCAAAAGCGGCAGAAAGGCACCCTATTTCATCAACTGCGGAAACTACAAAACAGGCGCACAGCTTGCAAAGCTCGGTGAGTATTATGCTGAGTGCATAAAGGATAACGACATTCCTGTTGAAACACTGTTCGGACCTGCTTATAAGGGTATCCCGCTGGCAGTATCTGCTGTTGTGGCTCTCAGCAACAAGTTTGACTATGATGTTTCCTACTGCTTTGACAGAAAGGAAGCAAAAGATCACGGCGAGGGCGGAATGTTCGTCGGCAAGAAGCTGACAGACGGCGAAAATGTCGTTATCATAGACGATGTTATGACTTCCGGCAAGGCTCTCGGTGAATCTATGCCCAAGCTCAAAAGTGCGGCTGATGTCAACGTCACAGGCATGGTAATTACTGTTGACAGAATGGAGAAGGCTCTGAATACCGAGCTTTCTGCTGTTCAGCAAGCATATAAAGACTACGGTGTAAAGGTTTATTCTATCGTAAATATCAATGATATCATCAAGGCTATCGAGGACGGCATCGTTGACGGCAAGGATTATCTGGAGCAGATGAAGGCTTATCGTGCACAGTACGGTGTACAGGACTGATAAGTCGTAATATAGTGAGAGGAAAAACATGGCAATAAAAATGGTTACAAAATGAAATCATTTGTAATCTAAATGAAACAATATGTAATATCTTTGTTCTTGTAAAAATACTTATAATGCTATATAATGTTAATTGTAGAACAAAGAAAGAAAAGAATGAACACTAAGAAATTACTCTTAGCTCGTTTCATCCTCTCCAAAATTTTTACACAAGCAGGAGGCAGTCAATAGACTGCCTTTTTGTTTTGCATACATTTCCATAATATGGTAGTTTATAAACAAAAAAACGGTCCGAAATACATCGGACCGAATTATCATCAGATACCGCACTCGTCGTAATCCTTCCACTTCTCGTAGTGCTCTTTCTCCTCGAAATACTTATACACCAGAAATGCAGTGGATGCAACGACCAGAAGCAGACCGCCCATCAAAGCCCAGAAGGACTTCTTTTCCGAATACTTTTTTGACATTTTCTGCACGTCCTTTCCATTTGTCTTTTGCTTATTATACTACATTAGCAAAGCAAAGTCAAGTATTTCACGCAGTTTTCAGCATGAAGTGTATTTGTCCGAATAAAAGTGCAGAAATTCTTCGAGACATATCCCGCTCTCTGTGATGAGTTCAGCTGCTTCACGTCCGACATATCTGTAATGCCAGGGTTCGTAGCTGATACCTGTCAGGTGTTCTTTCATGGGCGGATAGCGCAGAATGAAACCGTAATGACAAGCATTCACAGTTAGCCACTTGCCTGCGGTAGTTCTGCCAAAATCAGGCTGAACGTCTTCTGCGTCTTTAGTGCCCAGGTCAGCCGCCAGACCTGTACTGTGCTCGCTGCAGCCGGGCAATGCCAGTGTTCTGCCGACTTTTGCGACTGCATCTTTGTACCCCAGCCCACGTCCCATTTCGAGACTTATCTCCTTCTCCCACAGCATTTGCTGGTAATCGTCCGAGCGGTAGCCCGATATGACACTTATAAATATACCGTCTGCCTGAGCAGCTTTCAGCAGTCTCTCAAGCTGTTCGGCTGCCTGTTTTTCCATAAACTTGCCACCTGCTTCTGTAAGGATCAGGCTGTCAGCGTAGCAGGCAGGCAAAGGTTCAAATTTATTAACCAATATCAGTGCGTCCATATTTCCCTCCATGTTTTTTATATAGTATGCATCTTTATGGAGTATAGTTCGCATAAAACAGCATGTCCCGAATAATATGTACAGAGGTGGTTTTATGGAACTGAAAAAAATTTGCACAAAAGCACTTGGTGTGATATTTGCTTTCTTTATCCTTCCGATGTGCATTTTCTGCTTTGGAGGAAATTATGAGCGTTTCTTTGTCATCGCAAGGGGCGCATCAAAGCTTATGATGATCGATGAAAGACATGACAGACATAAGACGGCAAGTCTGCCTGTCGGCGCTGAACTGAATGACCGTACTTACTGGGATATCGCCACTGCCGAAACCGAGACCGAGCCTGAAAGGACATCAGCAGAGGTACCCAGTCCGCTGACAGCTGATGATGTCAATGATGTTATACCGTATCCCGCTATGCTGAACGACCATGACGGCGTTATACAGAAATATACTTACGGTCATTATGATGACGCTGCGTTCTTTGATCTGCCGAACGGTGGACAGGTGCGCAACTGCACAAACTATGATAACGCAGAATTACTTGATCTGAGTGGGCTGGGTCTGCCGTTTGATACAGAGTATGATGATGGTGAACCTGTGATACTTATCTACCACACACATGCCACCGAAAGCTTCGAGCTTGAAGAACATGACTGGTACGACCGTGACTTTGCGGGAAAGACCACAGAACGTGACAAAAACATAATCTCTGTGGGTGACAGGATATGCGAGCAGCTTGATGCTGCGGGAGTGCCATACATTCATGATACCCTTGTGCATGACTACCCAAGCTATGATGATGCGTATTATTCCAGCCGTGATGCAGTGCAAAAGATACTTGCTGAATACCCGTCCATAAAAGTCTGCCTTGATGTTCACCGTGATGGTATCGAGCGTGAGGACGGCACACGCATATCGCCTGTCGCTGAGATAGACGGCAAAGAAGCAGCACAGATAATGCTTATATCATGTGCTGATGACGGCAGCGGCAATATTCCGGAGTTTCGGCAGAATTTCAGATTTGCCTGCGAACTTCAGTCACGGCTTGAGAATGAACATGAGGGGCTGACAAGACCGATACTGTTTGACACCAGATATTACAATCAGGATCTGTCAACAGGTTCACTGCTTATAGAGGTCGGCAGTCACGGAAACACTCTGGCACAGGCACAGTATTCGGGTGAGCTGATAGGGAAAACACTGGCAGGACTGTTCTCATAATACAGTCCTGCCGATGAGTAAATGTTAAAGCGTTTATTATCGGTGAGTGATCACTCAGTCCATTCAACAAAGAATCTTGCAGATATATCACCATCGCCCATAGCTTCGAGCAGTTGTTCCCGTGTGGCATTGACTTTTCCGAGTTTTGTGAACTCCCACGTATTTTCTCCATAGTAGATAGTTATCTTGTTGCCCTGATAGAGAATGATATCTCCCGCACTTGTGGTGATCTGCTCATCGTTTGTTGAAAGGCTCCAAGGAAGGTCGCCGACCTTTTCAAAGCCTCCGTAGTCCTGCATATCGACGGTGATCTCTCCTGCGCTGAGTTTTTCTATAAGTTCATCTGCTGATGAATTGTCCTCCATATCAGCAGTAAAGACAGTTCCGTTTATTTCTACAAAAACAACAGGACTCGGCACGGGTATATATTCCATAGAATTATGGCTCCTAACTTCGATATTGATATCGTGGTCGGGCATAGTGAAGCTGAGGATAAAGCCTTCCTTGTCGCTGTAACCCACATTGACACTTTCACCGTCGATATAGAAACTGTAATCAGTGTCTGTGGCGATGATATTATAGTACAGCGTAACTTCTTCGCCTGCTGTATAGCTGTCGTCGGCATTGCTGAATCCGAACTTATCACTGTATTTGACATTGTACTTCTTTGACCTTTCTTCACTGCTGTCAGATTTCATATCTACCGACTCCTCTCCTGAAATTTTCTGACTGCTGATATCAGCTTCTGTTATGGCAAAACTGCTGTCATCAGCCGCCTGACCGCAGCCTGCCAAAGCTGCTGCCAGCAAAAACAGCAGCAAGTATGCTACTTTTGATCTCAATATGATCACCTCACTGATAAACTGCGTTATTTTTCGGATATCCTTAATATGACAATTATAGCATAATACTCAGCCACAGTCAACCATAAAGAAAAATACCCGAAAGCATTTAACTGCCTTCGGGTATTGCTGTGTCAATCAACTGCAAACTGCGAATTATATAGCTCGCTGTAAAAACCGCCCTTTGCCATCAG
>CAMNMO010000283.1 GCA_946544695.1 uncultured Ruminococcus sp.
CTGAGCGCATAAGTACGGTACGCATAAAGAAGTTTTACGCCATAGTATTTCTGATTTACAGTCAGAAGTACTATGGCGTTTATATTGACAGATCTTCAATGCTGTGTTATAATTGTTACTAACAAAAATCGGAATTTAGGGGGGATTCATCTATGAATTCAATTTGGAACGATTATAAAGAAGACCTACTTGAAAAAGAATACCTTGAAGCAGAAGAAATCTTTATTGCTGTCTTTTCAGAAACATATCGGCATACGAGTCCAAATGCAAAGCTTTTTACAGACCTTTATAACTGGTATACCTGCGGAATAGAAGACGGAATGTTTCAGTTTTTTGAATTTGAATATAGGACTATAGATTCCCTATCTGACTTAGGCAGAGTAGTCAAAACGTATCTTGGCGACAGTGCCTATGATTGCTTTCAAAAGTGTATCACAACGCTAATGCCGCTTGTATACAGTGATTCGCCTGATTCAGCTGCTATTGATGAAATATCAGGATCCATGGATGCGTTTTTTACGAAAAATCAAAAAGCCTTATTGCATGGGATAAAGATTTATCTGCTTGAAGAAGGAGATAAAATCGCAGCAGAAATCGGTTGGTAAATTCTGATCTATCTTAGCGACCGTATAAAATATAATGCCCCCGAGCGCATTTTTAACGACATATTTTCCTATCCCCTGCGGCTATAAGCTGCTGGGGATATTTTTATGCCCCGCTGCCATGACCGAAAATGACATTTGTCACATCACAAAGTGATGCAGCACACTACACTTCACAGGCGGGGTATGCTATAATGTGTACAGTGGAAAATAAAACAGGGTATGCCGATAAAAGGCATATCATCAAAACTGTGTACACAAGAACAGATCTGATACGGAGGCAGAATGATATGGCTGAGAACATTGTAAAGATAAAAAGTCTGGTAAAAAGGTACGGCGAACTCATCGCACTGGATCACCTTGATCTGGAAATAAAGCAGGGCGAGGTGTTCGGGCTGCTGGGGCCAAACGGTTCGGGCAAGACCACCACCATAAACTGCCTGCTTTCGCTGCTGGCTTACGACAAGGGCAGCATACAGATATTCGGCAAGGAAATGTCCCCCACCGCTTATGACATCAAAAAGGATATAGGCGTCATCATGCAGAACGTGGCTGTGTTCGATGAACTGAACGTGTTTGAGAACATCGACTACTTCTGCGGGCTTTACATCACCGACAAGGCTGAAAGGAAAAAGTGTGTCGAGGAAGCCATACAGTTCGTGGGGCTGGAGGATTTCAGGAAATACCGCCCCAAAAAGCTGTCGGGCGGTCTGCTGAGAAGGCTGAACATCGCCTGCGGCATCGCCCACAAGCCCAAGCTGATAATACTGGACGAACCCACCGTAGCCGTTGACCCGCAAAGCCGAAACAAAATTCTTGAGGGCATAGAGGAACTCAACCGCAATGGCGCTACAATAATCTACACCTCACACTACATGGAGGAAGTCGAACAGATATGCACCCGCATCGCCATTATGGACAAGGGCAGGAAGATCGCTGAGGGCACAAAGGAAGAACTGAAAGCCATGACCAAAAACACCGAGACCATAAAGGTGGGTCTGCACGAACTGCCCGATGAAGTCATGAAGGAGATAAGCGCACTGCCCCACGTTTACAGCACCGACCACACCGACAGCACGCTGACAGTGGCATGTTCGGGCGGCAGGCACAACCTGATAAGGGTGCTGGAGGTACTGCAAAAGCACGAACTGCACATAGGCAAGGTCACCACCGAACAGCCCACCCTGAACGACGTGTTCCTGGAGATAACGGGCAAGGCGCTGAGAGACAAGGAGGACTGACATGTTCTTTAACGAGTTCAAATATAACATGCGTGCCATCATCAGGGACCGCAATTTCATCTTCTGGCTGATAATCTTCCCGATGGTGCTGGGCACTCTGTTCAAGGCGGCATTTTCGGACATTTATGACAAGGATATAAAGTTCAGCGCCATACCCACAGCTGTTGTTGCAGAAAAGGACGACAAGATATTCGAGGAGGTCATAAAAGCGGTTTCAACAGGCGATGATAAGCTTTTGAAGGTCACATTTGCCGATAAGGACGAAGCCGAAGAACTGCTGAAAAACGGCAAGGTATCGGGCATTATAACCAAGGGCGACAGCCTTGCCCTGACGGTGGGCGCCAACGGCATAAATGAGACAATACTCAAATCCTTCACCGACAGCTATCTGACACAGGAAAAGATCATCACCGATGCCGCCAAAAATGACCCCGCCAAACTCCCCGAGCTTATAAAGCTTATGCAGGAGGACACTAAAGCGCTTAAAAAAATACGTGTGACCGACGGCGAATGCGACCCGCTGATAACCTACTTTTTCAACCTGCTGGCTATGGTGGCTGCATGCAGCTCGGTAACGGGGCTGAGCGTGGTAACAAGGAATCAGGCAGACCAGTCACCGCTGGGCGCAAGAAAAGGCTGTTCGCCCACACCAAAGCTGATAAGCACACTGGCAGTGCTTTGCTGCTGCTGGGCTGTAAGTATGGTCTGCACCACCTTCAGCGTCACCTTCCTTGCCTTTGTGCTGAAAATAAACTTCGGCAGCAGGCTGGGGCTGGTATACCTTTCCACCATGCTGGGCGGCGTGATGGGCACCTCGATGGGCTTTATGATAGGCTCGCTGGTAAAGGGCAGCTTTGAGAAGAAAAACGCCGTTGCAATGGTAGTCTCGCTGGGCGGCAACTTCCTCAGCGGACTGATGATAGCTGACGTCAAGCCCGATGTAATGGAAAAAGCTCCCATCGTCAACGAGCTTAACCCCGCAGCTGTTGTCTGCGACGCCCTGTACTATCTCAATCTTGACAAAGACTACGACCGCTTCATAAAAAAGCTCATCACCATGCTGATAATGACAGTGGTGTTCACGGCGGTGGGCTTCATCTTCACAAGGAGGAAGAAATATGCAAGTCTTTAAGCTGTTTATGCGCATACTGAAAAAGAAACTGCCGATAGCGATGATATACCTTGTGGTATTCATGGCGCTGTGTGTGGGTTTCTCGATGAATTCGGGGAATGACGGCACTACATTTGAGGAAAGCAAGGTCAGCGTGGTCATCACCGACAATGACAACACCCCCGAAAGCAAAGCGCTTTGCGACTATATAGCAAGCAGACAGAAGATCGTACACCCCAAGATACCCATAAAGGACGCACTTTTCTACAACCAGATAAGCTTTGTGCTGACCATAAACGAAGGCTACGCCGACAAGATCGCAAAGGGCGAGACCGAAGGCATGTTCACACAGGAATACGTGCATGAAAGCTTTGGTGCGGCATACATGACGAGTATGCTGGACGAGTACGTAAAATGTGTAAGGGCAGCGATGGTGTCGGGCGAGGACACCCTGACTGCGGCAGACAGCGCAGCGAAGGCTATGGATACCTCCACCGAAGTCACCATGATAACAGTAGATACGGGGAATGTGACAGGCATAATGAGCGGGCACGGATTTTTCAGGTATCTGCCCTACGTGATGATATCAGTGATGATGATGTCGCTTTCACCCGTGCTGATAGCGATAAACAGCAAGGAAGTCAGGTTCCGCACGAACTGTTCATCAATGAGCACGACCTCGTATGCGGCGCAGCTGATGGGCGGCAGCGTGGTATATGTGATGGGCGTCTGGGTGATATTCATGATATTGGGAGCAGTGCTTGAGGGCGGTTTCAGCGGACACGGCTGGCAGCAGGTATTCAACAGTGCGGTATTCGCCATAGTAGCGGCGCTGGCATCGGCGCTGGTATCACTGCTGTTAAATTCGGCGCAGCCGATATCGGTAGTCAGCAATGTAGTAGGATTAGGAATGAGTTTTGTATGCGGAGTATTTGTACCGCAGTCCATGATAAGCAGCAATGTACTGGCAGTTGGGCGATTTTTACCGATGTACTGGTACATCAAGGCAAACGACATGCTAACGGGGGCGGAGATATATAACAGCGGAGAATATATACAGTGCATAGGGATAGAAGCGGGATTTGCGGCAGCGCTGGCGGTGATAACCTTATT
>CAMNMO010000284.1 GCA_946544695.1 uncultured Ruminococcus sp.
AATATAATGCCCGCTGAAAAGCTGTTTAGTATGGTGTGTCAGCGGGATAACCACAATATTTTATTCATAAATTATAACATGATATGAAATAAAAGTCAAGTATAACACTTCAGCCGGCAGATATGTTTTGAAGTATATAAATGCATCACGGGTGTATTGCTTTGTTAAGTGTAAAATATGTACTTGTCAAATCAGAAAAAATAGTTTATCATATAAAAGGAGGACACCTTAGTGCCCTCCCTGAAAATTGATAAGTCAGGTCATAATTCAGATGGTGCCTGTAACTGTCATCACAGCTGTTCCCGGCACGACTGCGTATTCACCTGTTGCGGGATCCTGTGTCACTTCTGCGGCAGGTACAGTTATAACGCCTGCGGCGGTGGTCAGCAGACCTGTTGACTCGTCGTAGGTGTAGCCTGTTGTCTTTATCTGACCGTCAAAGCTTACTGTTATATCACGCAGTGCAGGTGTAAAGGTATCGGTGATGACCGCATTGTCAGCCGCACCGATCTCTGTGTTGCCGTAGTTGTAGACTGTGAAGGTGTAGGTCACCTGACTGTTCTCGCTGACTGTGGTCGGCGAAAGTGACTTTACTATGGTGATGACAGGCTGCTGTGCCGCTGTTACGGTGGCACTGACCGTTATATCTTCCGAAAGTGCCGCACCCGATATGACTGCGGTGTTAGTAACAGAACCGTCAGACGCAGGTGAAGCAAAGCTGTTTGCCTTAGCCTGGTATATGATGACTGCGCTGCCATCTGCCGGGACATCTATGCCGCTTATGGTCAGCGGCTGTTCCGATGTCACAGTGGGTGCGGGCTGTTCAGTGCCATCAGCAAAATACTTTACCGACCCACCGATCAGGTCCAGCGGATAAACTGTCTGAGACTGTGCTGTCTCATAAGCACCCAGGTCATCTGTTATGGTCAGCCCTGTGAAGTCCGAGGTGCTGTCGTTTGTTATGCTTATGATATAGGTCACATCGCCGCCCGGTCCGTAAGTGGGCAGCAGTGCAGTCTTTTCGGCTGACAGTGCCTGTATTATCTCACCTGTGGTGATATTTGAATCAACTGTGTTTCCGTTATAGCTGAATGCAGCCTGATTGAAAAATGTTGCCATATTTTATTCCTCCGTTTTTTATAGTAAACGACATATAACTTTTCACTTAGACCGAGCGCAAAGCCTGTGGTTTTTGGCTTTGTGGTCGGGATAAGTCAGAAAATTTATGACGTTTAATATATTTCTGTCAGGGCTTCTGCCCTCAATGATATAATATGCGCAAGTAAAAATTCTGACACACAAAAAAGCTCCCCGTGCGGGAGCGTGAAAGGAACTGTATGAAAACACTGATCTTAAATGGTTCACCAAGAAAACACGGCGATACAGCATCACTGCTGGATATCTTAAAAAGCGGTCTTGATGGAGAGGTCATACAGACCGATGCTTATTTTGCAAACATCTCACCGTGTACCGACTGCCGTTTCTGCCGCACCCATGCACGCTGTGCAGTCAGCGATGATATGGATATCTTATACGATATACTGCCTGACTGCGACAATATCGTGATAGCATCACCAATATATTTTTCGGAACTTACAGGCAGGCTGCTTGATGTGTGCAGCCGTTTGCAGTATTATTACAACTCACGTTTCTTTCGTGGCGACAAGCTTCCGTTCAAGCCGAAGAAAGGAGCTGTTATCCTTGTGGGCGGCGGTGACGGCAGCGGTGAACGAGCAGCCGAAACAGCACGCTGTCTGCTTTCGCATCTGGCAGTAAAGGAATTTCACCCGCCGGTACTCAGCCATAACACGAACCGCCTGCCCGCTGTTGATGACACAGCTGCGGCAGACGGTGTAAAAAGCATATCGTTGTTTTTGAATGGTTCAGCCTGACATTTCCGCATCCTGCGTGCGGCTATACTGTGCTGTCAGTTTATTACCCATATCATATATGGGTTCTCGGGTTCATAAGCTGCTGACGTCAGCTTGCCGCCCTTAGCGGTCAGCACCTTCTCATAGCCGCTTTCTTCGGTGGTTATCACAAATCTGCGGTTGCCGAGTGCTTCCGCCCTGAACTGTGCAGCCTTGCCGTCTATCTTCAGGTAGTCGTAGCCGCTGCACTTTTTGTTTACATATCCGCCGTCAGCCACTTTCAGTCCGAATGTGCCCTCGCTGCCAAGCTTTACGAGCATTTTCTGCTCCTTCTCCTTGTCTGCTTCATCAAGGATAAGACCCTTTGGTGTAACAGTTAGCATAAGTCCCAGTGCTTCATTCTTGAAGCAGTACATCTTTTCACTGCAAAGGAAATTGCCCTTATCTGATGTGCAGTCGCTGTGGAATTTCAGCAGCACCGCCATAACATGCTGTTCTGTGACAGGCAGTGTGTTTTTTGCGGTGTCATCGAACGCTCTGGGGTCAAGGTGAAGTATCGTCTCAACAAACATGCCCGAATATTTTATCAGCTTGTTGAAAGCCTCACCTGGGTCAGCCTTTTCGTAGTACTTGGTCAGGCGCTTGTCAAAGCTGTCAGCCTTGAAATTAACATAGCTGTTGTTTATCTGCTTTTCAAAAGCATTGTGGACATTGCTTGCCTTTATGCCGCTTGCCATGTTTGCAACGTGAGGTGTGCAGCCCATATCGGATACAAAGTGCAGTGCCCTGCCGAGACATGTCATGGCTTCCTCGGTCATTCCGCTTTTGTAGAGGGATACTGCCGCAGTGTAGTTTGCACGGAACAGTGTCCTTGCGCTGGGCGAGAAATTGCCCATGCGGTTCTTGTAGAATCCTTTGGTCTCATCAAGTTCCTTGCCCTTTGCGTTCATGCAGGAATAGTAATGCAGTCCCGCACCTTTGTCCATGTCACCGATCTTGTCGGGCTGAAGTGCGCCTTCTTCGATCTGTGTGTGGTAGTCCCTGAAGAAAGCAGCAGGACGTACCTTCTTCTCTTTTTCCATGAGCGCCAGCGCATCAACAACTATATGTCTGTGTACATCAGCGCTCCAAGCGTATGCACGCTTAACTTTAAAACGGCTGCATACCAGTGCTGCCGCTGCGATAGTCAAAAGTTCTTTCTTCATTATTACTTTCCTCTTTTACTACAATATATTCAGCGCACCTTACTCTTGCGCTTTTTGTTTTTCTTTACAGAATAGCCGAAGCTGCCCAGCTGTTTGCCAAGCTCGAAATACCCGCCGTGTGCGTAAGCTATCAGCCCTGCTTTTTCAAGACAAAGCTTTCCGCTCTCATCAAGCAGTTCCTTTGCCGCATCTATGCCCACGATATCCGCAATGAACATATCATGGCTGCCAAGCGGTACTATCTCCTTTACCTTACATTCTATGCTGACAGGACATTCTGCGATAAGCGGTGCCGAAACATCAGCTGCTTCCTCAGCATGAAGCCCGTATTCGGCAAACTTATCCACCTTTGCACCCGTGCGTACACCGCACAGGTCCACAGCCCTGACTATCTCTTTGGTCGGCAGGTTTATCACGAACTCGCCGCTCTGCTTTATAAGTTCGTAAGAATACCTCTCGGGTCTCACTGATATGTAAGTCATGGGCGGCCTTGTGCAGAGTATCCCTGTCCATGCCACGGTCAGCACATTCATCTTTCCGCCGTAAGCACAGCTGACCAGAGTGGGCGGAAGGGGAGAAGTTATCACGCTGCCCTTCCAGTGTTCTTTGGTGTAGCTCATTTCAGATCCTCCTGTGAAAAGCCGTGTACCTTTTTATAGATGGCGTCATAGTCCTTGTAAAGCAGCTGCACTGTGTTCTCAAGGAAAAAATAGTGCTTTATGTAAGGCACCAGCAGCACCATCAGCAGCGCAGCCAGCGGCAGCAGCATAAGCTTTTCGTATACGGCTATCGCCAGTATCGTGATGACAGTGCACAGTGCAAACAGCACCATCACTATCAGGTGAATGAACCGCTCATGCTGGAACTGGTGCAGCTTTTCTGTGTGGTATTCGAGCAGCTGCGCAAAGTCGCACCCCTCGTCATCAAGGCAGGCGAGAATATATCTGCGGTAATTGGTCAGATATTCAGTCATT
>CAMNMO010000285.1 GCA_946544695.1 uncultured Ruminococcus sp.
TTTGTCTTTCATTTTTTTATACCTCCTGTATGTCAGATATATCAGCCGAACATTTCGGCACGAGAGTCGGTCATAAAATGTCATTCCACCGATTTCAGCGAACCTATCATGTCCACCTTAGTCAGCACGAAATGCAGCACCACATTCACCGCCAGCGAGAACAGCGCAGTCAGCAAAGCGCCGTAAAGCAGTGCGGCGGGGGAAAGGTCGTGGTTGAACATAAGTATGTCCACCTCAGCTGTGACCGTCACGAAATAGTGCAGCAGCCTGCCCACAGGCAGTCCCACGATGATACCGAACAGCGACGAGATGAGGTTCTCACGCAGGATATAGTCATCAGTCTCGCTGTCAAAAAATCCCAGCACCTTGATGGTCGCAATCTCCCTTGTGCGTTCGGTGATGTTTATGGAAGCCAGGTCGTAAAGCACCACCGCAGCCAGCAGCCCCGCACTGATTATCAGCACGGCTACCACCGTGTTCATGCTGTCGGTGGAATTGAGATAACCCTCGCACTGGTCGTCCTTGTAGGTCAGTCCGTAAAAGCATTCGCTGTCCATCAGCGTGTAGCGGAACTGCTGAAAGTCCGTATTTTCAAGCAGATTCACGAATGCGATGTTGTATGCGGGGTCCTTGCCGAAGCAGTCGGTGTAGGTCTCGGGCGTCATGAATATGTAGTGGAATGCGTAGTTCACGCTTATGCCGCCCACCGTCACCTGTGTGCTTTCCTCATCGGGCGAGGTCAGCGTGATGGTGTCGCCCGCTTCGATATCCAGTATCTTTGCCAGCTTTTCGGTGATGATGACCGTGCCACGTTCGGGTGAAAGCTTGGTGTGGTCATCGGTGTCACGCAGCTGCACGAAGTGTTCAAGCCTTGCGGGCTGGTCGGGCACGCAGACACTTGCTTTGGTGCTGCCGCCCTCAGCGGAGATATCGTATTCTGTCAGCATCGACTGCATGTAAACGCCTATCTCGTCGATACTGTCCAGTTTTCTGTCTAGTTCGTCGTAGGTGAAACGCCCGTTCAGCACGGCTATGCCGTCATAAACGAACACCTCACCGAACTGTTTGTCCACCACCGAGCTGATGGAATGTTTCAGCCCGAAGCCTGTGATTATCAGCGCCGTGCAGCCTGCCACGCCTGCCAGCGACATGAAGAAACGCCGTTTGTAGCGCAGCATGTTCCTAGTGGTCACCTTGCCCATGAAGCTCAGTTTTCCCCATAATTTCGGGAAATTTTCCAGCAGCACACGCCTGCCCGAACGGGGCGGTCTGGGGCGCAAAAGCGTAGCGGGAATATCTCTCAGTTCCCGCAGACATGTAAATGCCGTCACCCCGCCGATGCAGCAAAGTGCCGCCAGCATGCAGCCCGCCGCATATCCGATGCGCAGCGGTGTTTCCAAACGGGGGATATTGTACAAAAGTTTGTACCCTTGATATATTACTCTCGGGAATATCACCATGCCCGCAGCAGCGCCAACAGCGCCGCCCACGACAGCAGCCGTTCCCGAATATGCCAGATATCTGCCCAGTATTGCGCCCTGTGAGTAGCCCAGCGCCTTGTAGATGCCGATGGTGCTGCGCTGTTCCTCTATCAGCCTTGACATGGTGGTCAGGCAGACAAGTGCCGCAACCAGCAGGAAGAACACGGGGAACACACGGGAGATGCGGTCTACCTTGCGGCTGTCACCGTCGAATGAAGAATAATCGCTGCTTGCCTCAAAGCGGTCAAAGCAGTAGATGGCGGGGTCAGCCGTTTCACGCAGCTGCTTTGCAGCCTCGTCGATATCACGGTAAGCCTGATCCAGTTCGCCCACGTATTTCAGGTGCGCCTCGCCTGCGGGGTCATTGCCGTCAGAAAGAAGCTCTTCCACCACCGATACAGCTTTTTCGGCTTTCAGCATGGCAGACTTTTCCAGCAGACCACGTTTGCCCTTTTCAAGCTGCGCTTCGTAGGCTTCTTTCGCCTTTTTCACGGCTTGTACAAGTCTCGGGTAACTGTTTCTCAGGGACGTATAGTCCATATTAACGTACTCGTTCAGAAGGTCTGCGGTGTTCTGCGCAGCGGTTATCCTGTCCTGCGCCTGACTGTGCAGCTTTTCAAATCTGGCTTTCACGCTTTCGGTGAAGGCTTCTTCGGCAGCCGCCCCCATCTCCTTAACGCTGTCCCTGTACTCCTGCGAGAACGGGTCCTCCTCGTCAAGCCCCTCCAGGTCAACGAACATTTCCGTGTAATAGGGCGTTATGAACTCCTCCTCACGCAGAAAAACGTTCGATGCTATCGTGCCGTTGCCTTCGGTGGTGGCGTCCCTTTCGTAGCCGATGTACAGCGGCGAGGTAACTATCCCGACTATCTTGTAGCTGCTGTTTTCCAGCGTTTCGGTAAGCTCCTTCGTGTCATCGGGGTCTGTAAACTCCAGTACATTGCCCAGCCTGAATGTGTCGGGCGATGACAGCTTTATCTCGACTGCGCATTCGCCGCTGTTTTCGGGCAGTCTGCCTTCGATGACATTCAGCTTGTTCATAAGGTTCGGGCTGCTGTCATCAAGGGACGAATTGAAGGATATGCATTTGAGTACCAGATTCTGGTTCTTGTGGGTGTAGAAGACCTCTTTGGAATACGCCGCATGTGCGCCCCTTACGTGGTCAGCCTTTTTCACCGCTTCCACATCGGGCGAACGCACGCCTATGGTGGAGGTCAGCTTTAAGTCCATCAGCCTGTATTCCTGAAAATAGGCGGCAGCGGTGTCCACCATAGCGGGCTTTGTAGACTTTATCCCCGAGAAGAACCCGCAGCCCAGTGCAACTATCAGCAGCACCGAAAGAAAGCGTTCGGGCGTTCTTTTTATCTCACGCAGGGCATCTTTGAGAAAAGCAGTGTTCAATTATGATACCTCCCGTAAGATATTGCCGCAAAGCTTTAAATTCCTTCGTCTGCCTTTTATCCCTTTTGCAGACCGTCAGCCGTGCTGCACGGTCATATTTTACCTGTCAACAAAGCCGACCTTGTGATAGACCTTTGATACCACACGCCTTGTTATCATCTGTGCCTTTTCTGCGCCTGCGGTGTAGCATTCTTTCAGGTAAGCCTTGTCGTTCATAAGCTGTGAGAACCTTGTGCGTACAGGTTCGAGGTGGTCTGCGACAGCCTCGCCGACAGCCAGCTTGAAATCGCCGTAGCCCTTGCCTGCGAACTCCTTCTCTATATCCTCGAAGGAACTGCCTGTCACCACGCTGTAAATGGTCATCAGGTTGTTTATGCCGTCCTTGCCCTCAGCAAAGCGTACCTCTGTCTCGGAATCTGTCACAGCCCTCTTGAACTTGCGGATAATGGTATCCTTGTCGTCAAGGATAAGTATGCATGCATTTGGGTTCTCGTCTGACTTGGACATCTTCTTTGTGGGGTCCTGAAGACTCATGACCTTTGCGCCCATCTTGGGTATGTAAGGCTCGGGCAGCTTGAAAAAGTCGCCGTAACGCTGGTTGAAGCGCTGTGCGATGTTCCTTGCAAGCTCGAGGTGCTGTTTCTGGTCGGCGCCGATCGGCACGAGGTCTGCGTTGTAAGCCAGTATGTCAGCCGCCATCAGCACGGGGTAGGTGAACAGACCCGCATTGATGTTGTCGGCGTGTTTGGCAGACTTATCCTTGAACTGGGTCATGCGCTGCAATTCACCGAACTGTGTGGTGCAGCCCAGTACCCAGCTGAGTTCGGGGTGGTTGCAGTTGTGGCTCTGGAAGAACAGCACGCTCTTTTCGGGGTCCATGCCGCAAGCCATCAGCAGTGCATAAGCCTGCAATGAATTCTGTCTCAGCTTTGCGGGTTCCTGTGTAACGGTTATGGAGTGCAGGTCAGCCACCGCATAAACGCAGTTGAACTCCTCCTGCAAGGGTCCCCAGTTCTTCACCGCACCCAGATAGTTGCCCAGTGTGAAAGTGCCTGTGGGCTGTATCATGCTGAGTATCAGCTTTTTATCCTTAGAAAAATTTAACTCTGCCATTTTACTTTTCTCCTT
>CAMNMO010000286.1 GCA_946544695.1 uncultured Ruminococcus sp.
CGCTGAGCCCGTATCCGAGCGGCTCGACTATCACTACCTTGTATTCATCGTTCAGTTCCTTCGCAAGCGAGTCAAAGGTATAATGCACCGAACCATAAGCAAATCCCGGTAAAAGAACGGCTACCTTATCAGAGGTGCTATCATAAAGCGTATAATTCATTTTATCGCCGTTTACGGTAGTATAATATTCTCCGTAAGCGCCCGCATAGCGTTTCCTGTCCTTTGAGCTTTCCACATGATGCCATATAGCAGTTATCAGCAGGAACAATACTAACAGTATCAGCAGCCCCAGCAATATCTTTCCTGTTATTTTCAGTACCTTTTTCATATCCTGTTGTCTCCTTAGTCTTGTTCTTTACACAAGGCTTTCCCCGCACGCAGCGGGGAAGTCCTGCTTTTATCTTTATCTTTTTATCATTGTGCCGAGAAGTATGTCCATACATAAATAAGTGCGTCGTATACTCCGTGGCATATCATCAGCGATACCAGCGAGCATGTCTTTATTTTGTTTTTATATACGCAGAATATCGCACCTATTATGGCTGTCATTATCATCTGTACTATGCTGCCTGAGAAAATGTGGAACACACCGAACATTATCGAAGAACCGATGACCGCATAGAGGTCAGTGCCGAACAGTTCTTTCAGCTTGCGGTATATCACACCCCTGAACACCAGTTCTTCCGCTGCGCCCACAGAAACTATGCAGTAGAAAAACTGATAAGCGAACTGCCAGGGTTCGGTGTACAGGTACGAGCTGGCATATTTGCCGAAGCCTGCCAGATGCGGCACACCTGTCAGCACAGTTGAGGTCAGTATGCCCAGCCCTATGCCTGTGAGCACCTGCCACAGTATGCCCTTGCGTGGTATGTCAAGGTCGGCAGACGTCATCTTGTCCTGCTTTATCACCATGATGGGTATTATAGCCACCAGCCAGTAAAGCAGCACAGTCAGCGGTGCACGCAGTGTTACGGGCATCTGTGCGAGCAGCCGTGCGTTGAACGTGTTCAGCACGAACAGCCCTGCCATACTGCCCATGAACGCCACAGTAAGGCTTGTTATATTATTTTCCCGTTTCTCTGCAAGCTGTGCAGATGTCAGTGTCTGACCTTTGATCCAGACACGGTCCTTTTTGATACGGTTTTCCATAATTCTATCTCCAGTATTGACTGAGCCTTGTTAAAGGGTGCAGCAGGCTTATGCCGTACCTTGATGTCAGCATCACAGCTGCCGTCATCACCATTATTATAATCATTTTCAGCTCTGTATCGTATTCAGCCAGCCTGTTAACGAACCTCACGCAAAGGTCGAAGGCTTTGTATGTATTCTCTTTCATAAGTTTCGTTGTTCCTCAGTCTGTATGTTTTGCTTGTCTCCAATTTTTTCGCTGCTGGCGGTCTTTGCTCCCCCTGCGTCGCACAGGGGGGACACGACCTCATGTCATCTTTTTTTATTTGACAAAATTAACAGCTATATCGCCTATACCTTCGTCCTTGTCGATCTTGTATTTCTTGCTGAATTCCTTCTCGTCATTGGTAAGGTTGACAGTGCAGTCGCCCACGCCGCAGTCAATATATATATCTCCGTAGACCTCGCCGTTGTAGGTGACGTTTCCTGCACCCAGGTCAAGGTCAAGACCGCCTGTTGTGGTGCCGCTTATATCCATATCGCCTGCGCCCGTATCTGCTGAAAATACCTTCGAGCACTTCATGTTGGTTATGTCCACGTCGCCTGCGCCCGTATTGATATCAGTCGTAACGCACCTGATGCCGTCTATATCTATATCGCCTGCGCCTGTATCCAGCATGAACTCGTTGTACTCCTTATCAGGCAGGTAAAGCTCTATTTGTAATGATTTGCTGTTCCAGTCGCTAAAGTTAAAAGAGGAAGAATTTCCCGTGTCCAGCCTGAGTGTGCCGCCGCTTTCCTTCAGGCTGTAATTGCTGAACACACTGCCGTTCAGATGCACCTGTCCGTCATCGCTGACACCTATATATATATCAGCTGTTCCGCAGTCTATATCCACAGTCTTTATCTTGCTGCCGTCTATGGTCTCGTCAACATTTTTTATCTCTGCCGAGCTGTACTTGCTCATATCGGTGTTTGCGTACCATATACCGCCGCCTATCAGGCAGGCAGCGCCCACGATTATCAGTCCCACCGAGAAGTACGGGAATATCTTTCTTTTCTTTTCTGTATATATATTGTCTTTTACATCGTAGTTATACATATTGTCTCCTCCTTAGCCGAATATCTTCTTCCAGAGGCTCTTTATACCGCTGACTAATGTGCGGCACAGCTTGAACAGTCCCCTGAAGCTTGGCTTTGCTACCAGACCGAAGATACCCAGAAGTATCATGCCGCCGCCCAGCATCATCAGCCCCACAGGGGGTGCTACGAACAGCTGGCTTATGCCGCCTGCCACCAGTGATACAGCGGTTGCTGCAAGTCCTGCGATCAGCGAGAAAAGTCCTGCCAGCAGACCTATCAGCAAGCTTCCCAGACCTGCCACTATGCTTATCCATATCGGTGAGCTCAGTATAACTATGAGTATTTTCAGGATATTGTTGTTTCTCCTGCTCTTCTGTGCATCTGTCATCGAGGGGTCGTTGAAGTTGCGGTCGAAGGTGGTCTTTGCACTGTTGAATGCGCTGTTCACAGCCTTGCCGAAGTTCTCTGCCGCACTGCCGAACACCTCAGCCGCATTGTTGAATGCCGAAGATGCGCTGTTGTATGCCGACTGACCGTTGTTGTTCTGACCCTGACCTGCGTTGTAGCCGTAACCGTAGTTGTAGCCGCCCTGTGTGTTGGTGCCTTCCTTGCCGACTTCCTCGAAGTCAACGTCCATCGCACCGCTGTAAGGCTTCTTTTTGCTTTCGCCCACCTGATAAGCGGCGTCGCCGTCGGGGTGGATACCGTTGTCTATCAGTATATCTCTTGCCAGCTCCTCGGGAGAACCCAGCATATTGGCTGTCTGCTCATCGCTGCCGTAGCCTGAGTCGAGGAATATCTCCTCATAATAACTAAGTGCGTCCTCGATATCCTCTCGGGGCAGTCCGCCTTTTTCAAGGTTGTATCTGAGGCTCGTCAGAAATTCAAGTCTATTCATTATCGTCCGCCCCCTTGTTCATCAGTATACTGTCTACCTTTTCTTTGTGCGCCTGCCACTCTATCCTGTATTCTTCCAGCGCCTCATTGCCCTTTGGTGTTACTCTGTAATATCTGCGGTTGCGTCCCATATACTCCTTGTCGTAAGTCTCAAGAAGTTCGTTTTTCTGCAATCTTCTGAGTACGGGGTAAAGTGTTGATTCTGAGATGTCAACTGCTTTTCTCAGGAACTGTGTTATCTCGTAGCCGTAGGTATCATCGTTCTGTACAACAGAAAGCACCATGGCATCGAGCAGTCCTGCATTGACGGAAAATCCCATATTCCTGCTCCTTTCTTTTATAACTCTGTGCATAGCTGTTCTCCTCGTTTGCGTTCTTCTTTCATTATTGGTTCCTTCTTTACCTCAGACCTTTCGGTCTGTTTTTCTGCTCTCACCAATGTCCTGTCAGCACCTCAGCTTCAGCCGACCCGTGCTTTGCATTCCCGTGAGAACTGCACTTGTCTCATTTCCTTTTTCTGTTTTGCCTCATCTCTTTTGTTCTGCAGAACTTAATACTGTACATTTCTATAATATATTTTTTGCAACAGTATTTTTTGTTTCACAATATCTTTGTTCTGATGATATTATACGCCGTATAATATTGTTTGTCAATACAATATTGCAAATTCATAATACTTTTGTAGGCTTGCACAATTCACCTGCCTGTTTTGCCTGCCTCGGTTGTTGTGGTTGACCACAGCTTTTGGCTGCGTGCTTGTTGTCCTGACAAACTTCCTGCCAAACAGACTTATTCAAAATGGGGGCACAGCCCCCATACCCCCCTGCGCACCGAGACCCTCACGCAGTAACTTGACCGGCGTTCACCTCACTCGTACCTCGTTCGGCT
>CAMNMO010000287.1 GCA_946544695.1 uncultured Ruminococcus sp.
CACCAGCTGTATCTGCATATCCGAAAGGGTCTCGGGGTTATCGAACACATCACTAAGTTCGTTAGCGTAGAAAGATATGACGAGCACCGCATTTTCATGCACCTGTTTAACGTAATATATCCTTCTGAAATCGCCGTTATAACCTGTGAACCAGCCGTCCTGAGAACGTTGGTCACCGATCATCGAGCTCAGCTCCTCATACATTTTCTCACCGAACAGAGACAGGGTGCCGTTTGAAAGCTTGCCGACAGTACGGTTGTTTCTGTAAACTATGCCGTAGTCCACAAAGTTCTCCATTATACACAGGTTATAAAGCTTGTCCGTGATGACCTTCTCGGTATTTATGGCTTCGTATTCATCGTTATTTGGGTCGGTCGCATCATAGGTATAGGCTTCCTTCTCACCGAAAGCCAGCGTAGCTATGGTCTCCATGCGGTCCATATAGCTTTGAAGGTTGAGCTTCATCTGTACACTCAGCGATGAAGTCATGGATACGACTTTGTTTTTCAGCACCGTATCCGTTTTATTTACCGACAGCATCATAACAGTCAGCACGGCTGACATGACGATCAGCACGAATCCGATTATCATTCCTGTCTGGAACCGTGAGATATCTCTGAGATTCTTCTGTCGGTCCGTTCTTTTATCCATATTATATGTTGCTCCTTATTGTTGCCAAGATTGCATTTGTGCATATATTCCCAAACTATATTATAACAGATTTAGCATTTGCTGTCATTAACATTTTGTTAATTATTCATAATTTTAGTAATTATTTACAATCCTTGCCCAATGGATTCGTTGATATTAAATAAAATAAGGAAGAAAGTATATAGCTTTCTTCCTTATAGTTATCATTGTTTTTCAGCACTTTCAGAAGTTCAGATCTTTAGCCGCAATGTGACCGTAAGCTGACTCAGCGTTTTTTACAGCCCTTATCAGCGCTTCACTGATTACTCTTGCGGCGATATTTCCAACAGCGTCCTTGTCAGCAGGAACTTCACCCACCGATAATGCATATATACTGTCACCATCGACCGAAGTGTGCACAGGGCTGATGCTTCGGGCATAACCATCATGTGCCATGCCTGCGATCTTACAAAGCTGTGACTTATCAAATGCGCCGTTTGTAAAGACTGCTGTTATGGTGGTATTATCTGTGAACTTATTGTTAACAGGTCTCAGGTACTGTTCAAGCACGGCATTGCCGTCTGCGAAGCCTGTTTTATCGGCGTTAAGCATGCCAGCTATCTTCTTTGCGGTACGATAGTCATAAACATCGCCCGCAGAATTCAGCACTGTCACAGCACCGATCTTCAGTTCTCCAATTTGTACCGCATAGCTGCCTATGCCTGATTTCATGCAGTTATCCATTCCGCCGAATTTTCCCACAGTTGCACCGCAGCCTGCACCGTAGTTGCCGTCTTTATAGTTCGGGCAGTCAAGGGCTGCTGCGGCAGCTTCATAGCCCATTTCTACGTCAGGGCGCACCTTGCTGTCACCGACTGAAAGGTCAAATATGCATGACTGTACCACAAGCGGCACCTTAGTTACACCCAAGTCCAGTCCAATGCCACGTTCTTCAAGCAGACGCATGACACCGCCCGCTGCGTCCAGCCCGAATGCACTGCCGCCGCCCAGTACCACAGCATGAATGATATCTGCGTTCATCAGCGGGTCAAGCAGGGGAGTCTCCCTTGATGCAGGACCTCCGCCTCTGATATCTATACCTGCCTTCATGCCGTTTGGTGAGACAAGCACTGTACAGCCCGTTGCAGCATCTATGTTTTCCGTCTGACCTATTCTGATGTTCTCAATGCTGTTTATGGATATTTCAGTCATATAAATACTCCTATTCCTCGCTGTCTTTTTTCTTGCGCCGTTTTTTTGCATGCTGACCTGCCAGCGGATTTGCATTTGCTGCATCACGCAGGTTCTCGCTGGAAAGATGAGTGTATATCTCTGTGGTGGCAAGACTTTCGTGTCCCAGTATATCTTTCAGCACCAAAGTGTCCACGTTACCGTACTGATACATCAGCGTAGCCGCAGTGTGCCGCAGCTTGTGTGTTGTTATACCCAGGTTTGAAAGCCCTGCTTTTTTCAGGCTTTCCTCGACTATCTCCTGTGTGCGTCTTCGGGATATCCTTGTGCCCCTGTTTGAAAGAAACAGCGCTTTCTCCTGTGTCTGCACAGAATCACGTATCGGCATGTAAGCTTTCAGCGCCTCAACACAGGCAGAGTTCATGTAAACTATCCTTTCTTTGGCGCCTTTTCCGAACAGCCTTAATGTGCCGTTCTCAAAGCTGAAATCTCCTTTATTCAGTCCGCAAAGTTCGCTAAGCCGCATTCCGCAGTTCAAAAACAGGGTTATCATGCAGTAGTCTCTCTCGTAGTGGTCGGACTCTATTGAAGCAAGCAGCTTCTGTGCATCTTCCAGAGAAAGGTATTTTGGCAGTGTTTTGGGAAGCTTCGGCAGTTCAAGCTGCACCATAGGGTCGTTATCTATCAGACCTTTTTTCAGATGCAGATATGAGTAGAATTGTTTTATCGCAGAAGTTTTCCTTGCACGGGTCTTTACGCTGTTATCCCTTTCGTCTGCCAGCCATTTAAGATAGTTGTATGCATCTATCAGCCTTACTTTCCTGACATATTCAAAAGGTACCCCTGAAATATTAATTTCCTCAAAGGGGACTTTGTTGAGGTCTATGTCACCGTGGTCTATAAGAAGGTATCTCAGAAAGGTGCGCAGGTCGATATAATATGCCTCCACCGTCCTGTCACCACGCCCCTTGACAAGCTGCATGTAGGTAAGGTAATCTGCCAGGTATTCGGGGCAGTCATTCAGATAATCTCTATTCATTCACATCACTCTTTTAATTGTTCATTTTCAGACTGTGTCTGTGTTCATTACAATTATAAGCCAAAACATCGCTGCTGTCAATGGTTTTTGTTAGTCTCACCGGCAATTTATGCTGTACTGTTTTGTGTAATATGCCTGTTTTGGCAGGGAAGATCCGTTCAAGTTGAACGAAAGCTGTAATATGTTGAAAATGATATTGACATTGTGTCAGAATGGTGGTATAATACTTATAATGACATTATGTCAGTTATTATTTCACAGAGGGGGAAGTGTGATGCCTAAGGGTTCGCCTGAACTTACAGCTTTTCGCAAAGAGGAGATAGTCAATGCCTGTGAAAAGCTGTACCGCACCATGAGCTTCAAAGAGATAACGCTTAAAGAAATAAGTGTTGAAACCAGCTTTTCAAGACCGTCGATATATAATTATTTCCGCACTAAAGAGGAGATCTTTCTGGCGCTGATGCAGCGTGAGTATGAGAAGTGGTCTGATGAGATGAAAAGACTTGCCGTCGAAAATGAGACGATGTCAGCCGATGCCTTTGCATCTGCTCTGGCGCACTCGCTTGAAAACCACGAACAGCTTCTGAAGCTGCTTGCCATGAATCACTATGATATGGAAGATAATTCACGTCCCGAACGTCTGGCTGAATTCAAGACGGCTTACGGTGCATCGCTTGATTCTGTGGGCGGGTGTGTGAGAAAATTTTTCCCCGATACCGATTGTGAGAACTTTATTTTCGTGTTCTTTCCGTTTTTGTTTGGTGTTTATCCTTACTCGGTAGCGACAGAGAAACAGTTGACTGCCATGCGTGAAGCCGGTATGGTCTTTCGTATGCACACTGTTTATGAGATGATATATTCCTGTGTTATACAGTTGTTGGGAGGTAGGTCATGAAGTACACAAAACTTGGAAATTCAGAACTTAATGTATCAAGGATATGCATGGGCTGTATGGGGTTTGGCGATGCGAAGGTCGGTCAGCATTCATGGACGCTGGACGAGGAGCGATCCCGTGAGATAATACGCCGTGGACTTGAACTGGGGGTAAACTTTTATGATACCGCCATAGCTTACCAGTCAGGAACGAGCGAACAGTATGTCGGCAGAGCACTGCGTGATTTTGCTAAGCG
>CAMNMO010000288.1 GCA_946544695.1 uncultured Ruminococcus sp.
ACCTTAGTTTCACCGCTTGTCAGTACCTCTACCAGCTTCTCAAAAGCCTCAGTATGTGTGGGGAAATCGCAGTCAGCTTCATAGCTTCTGCCGTCGCCTGTCTTTGCGCTTACGTGACCGTCAATACCTATACGGTCGCAGTTGCCCTTTGCGATAACGCTCTCGTCCTCCATGTTCAGCAGCTGATACTTCAGCGAGGAAGAACCTGCGTTAACAACAAGAATGATCTTCATAGGAAAAAATGCTCCTCTCAAATAATGTGATATTATATCGGGCTTGACAATCCTGCCACGATATCATATAATATTAGTATAACAATATTTGCGTTAAATTTCAAGTCTGTTTTACTTAAATATACATATTGCACAATATTTATTTTGTGAATTTGTTAACAGAGGAGGACGAGCCATGAGGACGGCAGGAGTCATCGCTGAGTATAACCCCTTTCATAACGGACACAGATATCAGCTTGAAGAAACAAGGCGCATGGGTGCAACTCACATCGTTGTAGTAATGAGCGGTGCAGCTGTTCAGCGTGGTGATGTGGCGATCGCAGATAAATTCAGCCGTGCACAGAATGCCATTGAAAACGGCGCAGATCTGGTCATTGAGCTGCCTTGTCCGTATTCCTGCGGTAGTGCCGAACGCTTTGCCGCAGGTGCGGTACAGCTGCTGGCAGGCTTTGGCGAAGGCGGTGTAAGCATGCTTTCCTTCGGCTGTGAGGACGCAGATATCCCTTTGCTGAAAAAGGCGGCTGCTGTTTCGGCAGAACTTGAAGATTCCGAGTATGTTCGCAGCATGCTTGAAAACGGTGTGCCTTATCCCGCCGCCATTGCGGCAGGTGCAGGTATCCCCGCCATACAGGCGGTGTTCGATAAGCCCAACAATATGCTTGCCATCGAGTACATAAAAGCGCTTGGCAGGTATGCACCGTGGATAGAACCTTGTGCGGTCGCAAGAAAGGGTGCTGAACATGACAGCAGCAAAGCTAGCGACAGCATCGCCAGTGCCTCATACATACGTGAACTTATCGGGGCGGGGGAGGACGTTTCGGCTTATCTGCCGAAAATGTCGCAGGACGAGCCCTTCCTTATTGAAAATGCCGACAAAGCTTTGCTTTTGAAGATCATGACTGCTTCTTCAAAGGAGATACAGCGTCTGCCGGATATGTCAGCAAATCTGGTGCGCAGGTTCATAAACACCCGTGAAACAAAATGCGAGCTTATAAATTCTGCCGAAGATTTCGCCGCACTGTTCAAGCACAAGGCGGTAACTCTGGCGAGGGTGCGCAGAATGATATTGTATCTGGCGCTGGGCGTGACTTCACATGACTTTTTTGAAGTGCCTTACGGCAGGATACTGGCGCTGAACGAACGTGGACGTGAGATATTTGCATCATGCAGGGAAAGCACCCTGAAATACGGCACATCACTTGCTTCGCTGGAAAAGATATCCCCCCGTGCCGCAAGGATATCCGAGCTTGAACGCAACGCTGCAGCATTCCAGCAGATGTGCGTAAAGGGCAGGGTCGATCTTAAAAGTGAGTACACGAGGAAGATAGTGCTTTCACGTTAATAAAATGTTTATAAAATCAGCTATTGGCAAAAGCGTGATAATGTGGTATAATAAACAGGTTAAATATAATTTTGATGAAAGGCGGTCTTATGTATGAGAGCTGTTGTAACTGTTATCGGTAAGGATACCGTTGGTATACTGGCTAAAGTCAGCACCAAGTGTGCTGAGTTCAATGCTAACGTTGAGGAGGTAACTCAGTCGGTACTTCAAGAGCTTTTTGCCATGATAATGGTAGTTGATATCTCAAAGCTCAATTCCGATTTCGCTACCCTCAGCGACAGCCTGATCTCGCTGGGCGAGGAGCTGGGCGTTAAGGTGCATGTTATGCACGAGGATATTTTTAACTGTATGCACCATATTTGATGAGAGGGCTCTGACATAATGATTAATGTATATGATATTCTTGAAACCATACGTATGATACAGGACGATTGTCTTGACATACGTACAATAACAATGGGTATATCCCTGCTTGACTGTATCGACAGTGATATCGACAAGGCGTGTGAGAAGGTCTATGAGAAGATAACCACTAAGGCTAAGGATCTTGTCAAGGTGGGTGAGCAGATCGAGAAGGAGCTTGGCATCCCGATAATCAACAAGCGTATCTCTGTGACACCTATCGCTATCATTTCTGCTGCATGCAAGGGTTCACCCGTTAAGTTTGCACATGCGATGGACAAAGCTGCCAAGACTGTCGGCGTAAACCTGATAGGCGGCTATTCCGCACTGGTGCCTAAGGGCTTTTCTGCCGGCGATATCGAGCTTATAAAGTCTATACCCGAGGCGCTGGCTACTACCGAGAGAGTATGTTCATCTGTCAATATAGGTTCCACCAAGACAGGTATCAACCTTGATGCTGTCAAACTGATGGGCGGCATTATCCGTGAGTGTGCCGAGAAAACTGTCGATCAGGCATGCTTCGGCGCAGCTAAGCTGGTGGTATTCTGCAATGCTGTTGAGGATAACCCCTTCATGGCAGGTGCTTTTCACGGTGTCGGTGAGCCTGACTGCATGATAAATGTGGGCGTATCGGGTCCCGGTGTTGTAAGGGCTGCACTTAAAAAGTACCCCGATGCCGATATAACAGGCATTGCTGATGTTATCAAGGAGATATCCTACAAGATCACCCGTGTTGGTCAGCTCGTAGGCACCATCGCTTCTGAAAGACTTGGTGTGCCCTTCGGCATCGTTGACCTTTCGCTGGCACCAACACCTGCTGTCGGTGACTCTGTTGCTCATATCCTTGAGGAGATAGGTCTCGAAAAGTGCGGTACTCACGGCACTACTGCCTGCCTGGCAATGCTCAATGATGCTGTCAAGAAGGGCGGCGTTATGGCTTGCTCACGTATCGGCGGACTGTCTGGTGCATTCATACCCGTATCCGAGGACGCAGGCATGATAGCTGCTGCAAAGAGCGGTACACTGTGCATCGAGAAGCTTGAAGCTATGACCGCAGTATGTTCTGTCGGTCTTGATATGATAGTTGTTCCCGGTGATACTCCTGCTGATACACTTTCTGCGATCATTGCTGATGAAGCTGCTATCGGCATGGTCAACTGCAAGACTACAGCAGTCAGAGTTATCCCTGCCATCGGCAAGGACGTCGGTGAAGAACTTGACTGGGGCGGACTTTTCGGCTGCGGTCCTGTTATGCCTCTCAAGAAGGAATCGGCAAGCAAGTTCATCAACCGTGGCGGACAGATACCTGCACCGCTGCACAGCCTTAAAAACTGATATAACGGGCAGCCTTTGCGCTGCCCTGTTTTGTTGAAGTATATGGTGCGTATGAAACGAACTTATTACTGAAAGAATCATGACCCTGACTGATGGGATAGAAAGACCGCAAAGGTGATAATATGGAAAAAATACTTCTTGATATGCATACTCACAGCAGCTATTCCCCCGATGCACAAGACAGCGCTGAGGCAATGTGTGAAAGAGCCGCACAACTGGGGCTCAAAGTCTATGCTTTGACCGACCATTGCGATGTCAACTTCTGGGAAAAAGCCCCTGACCCCGATATCACCGATGCCATGATGTACGGTGCGGGGGAGTATGCGCTTGCAAGTATAGCCGAACAGACTCTCCTTAGGGCGAAGTTTGCTGACAGATTTCAGCTGATAGTCGGCGTTGAAATGGGGCAGCCGCTGCAGACCATCGAAAAAGCGGAGCAGCTTGCCGCTGACCCGAGACTTGATTTCATCATAGGTTCCCATCACATGAACAAGGGCGTTGATGATTTTTATTATCTTGATTACAGCAAGATGTCAGCTGATGAGCTTGACAGGCTGCTGACAGACTGTTTCACACAGACCCTTGAAATGTGCCGATGGGGAAAATTCGATGTTCTCGGGCATATAACTTATC
>CAMNMO010000289.1 GCA_946544695.1 uncultured Ruminococcus sp.
GAAGGAATGCGCTGTAAATATTCAGGCGGTGGAGGATACAGCTAAAGAAGCGGATAGATTCTACCCCACCGAAGGCAGCGAGGGATACAGGGTGATGAAGTCGGGCGACGGCAGGTTCACTGTGAGGTTCGATTACGAGATAAAGGACGGCGAGGTATATTACAAGTACGCTGTCACCAACGATACGGACGAGACTGTTTATATTGAACCCGCACACCTGATGCTTGTGCCCTATATAAACGACTGCCCCAACGGTACGGGCGCAGTTTTCACGATGGAACAGGTGGTGGCGACGCTTGGTGCGGGCGAGACCTACGAACAGCAGGAACAGAAAACGGTCGGGCTGAAGGACGCCGTAAAGCAGACTATGGACGGCAGCCACGAGTTGTTCAAGTGGAACGCCGATGGTGATAACAGCGTAAAGGTAATACCTGTGGGCACTGTTGCTGAGTACGAAAAGCAAAGCGGCGACAAGGAGAAAGCTGCCTATGGCATGCCCTATTTCACTGATACCTGCGGCAGCGAGATAGCCTTCACCTTTGACGGCAGCGGTACGCCTGTCGGGAACTGACGCTTTGTCATCAGTTCAATTTTCGGGACTGTAATGGTTACAGAATGGTTAAAATTGTGAAAAAACGCTTGCAATATTTTGGTTCGTGTTGTATAATGTGCTTGTAAGGATCAATATATTACTGTGCCAACGGTAAAGATCATTCAGGGAGACCATTCCCGGAAAGAAGCGTTGATTATGGAGAAGACATTTTTTATCAGAAAATCAGCCTCGGGCGATGAAGTTTCTGTGCCGACCTATGACAGATTCCAGCGCATAGAAAAGCTCAATCTGCTGGTTGACAGCGGCTGGGTGATAAAGAGCTTCAAGTGTGACGCACAGGAAGAATACTTCATTCTGGAGAAGGCAGATCAGTGACACGCAAGGGGGAAAGCCCGAAAGGGTCTTCCCCCCTTTTTGTATACGGCAGCAAAGTCGGGAAAACACTGCAAGCAGGAGGTCGAAAATATGGATATGACAGTTATGAACAAGATTAGCTACGGGCTTTATGTGCTGACAGCAAGGTGCGGCGGGCAGTATAACGGCTGCATTATAAACACGCTGGCACAGGTCACAAGCACACCCAACCGTGTTTCGGTCACGGTCAACAAGGGCAATTTCACCGAGTATATGATACGTTCGGGCGGGGCTTTCAATGTTTCGATCATAGATGAAAGTGCGGGATTCCCGCTGTTTACACACTTCGGCTTTTCAAGCGGCAGGTGGGGGAACAAGTTTTTTGATTTCCCGCTGAACTTTGCGGCAAACGGCGTGCCGTTCATTAAAGGGGGCTGCTGCGCCTATGTCAGCTGTCAGGTGGTGCAGACTGTTGATCTGGGCAGCCACACAATGTTCATCGCTGATGTGACGGACGGTGAGGTGCTGAGTGAGAATGCACCGATGACATATTCATACTACCACGCAAACGTCAAGCCCAGGCCTGCGGCTGCTAAGGCTGAAAGCGATGCTGCGGGCGAAAGATGGATATGCAATATCTGCGGATATATCTATGAGGGTCATCTGCCCGATGACTTTGTATGTCCGCTGTGCAAGCATGGTGCGGCTGACTTTTCGCAGATAGATGCAGACGGGAATGTCATTGAAGATAAGCCCGCAGAAGATGCGGGTACTGCCGAAAACACAGCTGAGACATGGATATGCAATGTGTGCGGCTATGTGTATGAAGGCAGACTGCCCGATGACTTTGTCTGTCCCGTGTGCGGGGTGGGCGCTGATGACTTCACAAGGCAGCAGTGAAGTCGGGCGCAATAATCGGTCAGCTAAAAGCAAATGGAAGCTTGACAGCAGATGCGAAAATAGTGTAAGATAGAAAGGAAGAGTGAAATGGATTGTCCAAAGTGCGGCGGTGAGGCTGTGATGATGAAACTCAGCGCCGATGACGGGGCGCTCATCTATAAATATTACCCCGATAATGATACGGTAGAACACTATGCGAGGTATGACATTGTGTGCAGTGGCTGCACAGCATGCGGCAGCCGTGATGTCCCCCTGCTGAAAGCAAGGGCTGACGGCGGCGACCCTGCGAAGCTGGCTGATACGCTGGCTGAGGAGGGCATAGCTTTCGGTAAGTGCCCCGAATGCGGCGGCAGGCTGATAGCTGATATGGCAGGAATGGGCAGTGGGGGAAATCTGCTGAAACAGTTTGGGCAGAAGGGGGTTTCGTACAGCTTTGCATTGTTCGACCTGTGCGCTGACTGCGGCAGGATATATGACGTGCGTGAAAAACTTATGGGGGTATAGGACATGGACAGCAAACTCAAAGACGAGATAATGGCGGTAATGGCGGACAGGCAGACGGGCATTGACCCTGCCGCACTTTCCGACGAGGACCTGAGGACATACATAAGCCTGATGGCGCTGAAAAATGAGCGCCGTGGCAGAAAGGTCGAGTATGCGGTGGAGACTGTCCGTGACAGGGACAACGGCGGTGCAGATGAAAGTGCGCTGAACGATGTGCTTTCGATGTACGGCGAAAAGGGCTGGCAGCTGAAATTCTGCTTTACCGACGAAGTGGGCGTGGAAAGCCACAGCGCAACGGTGGCAGGCTACACCACAGGCACCAATGCGACCATCAATGAGATAGTGCTGATATTTGAGCGGTTTGAGGAACAATGAAATTTATAAATTTTTATATATAAAGGAGTAATAACTATGGCTTATGTAATAGGCGTTGACTGCGGTACCAGCGGTACCAAGACAGTCCTGTTCGATGAGAAGGGCACTGTGATAGCTTCACAGACCATCGAGTATCCCATGTACCAGCCCAAGAACGGCTATGCGGAACAGGACCCCGCTGACTGGTCTGACGCAATGGTGAACACCATCAAGGCTGTTATGGCTAAGAGCGGTGTTTCAAAGGACGATGTGAAGGGTATCGGTATCTCGGGTCAGATGCATGGTCTTGTTATGCTGGACAAGGATAACAACGTGCTGAGAAAGTCCATAATCTGGTGCGACCAGAGAACTGCGAAGGAAGTCGCATGGATGAACGAGAACGTGGGCGAGAAGAAGCTTATCGAGATCACCGCAAATCCCGCACTGACAGGCTGGACTGCTGCCAAGATACTCTGGGTGAAGAACAACGAACCCGAGATATACGAGAAGGTGGCACATATCCTGCTGCCTAAGGACTACCTGCGTTTCGTGCTGACACACGAGTATGCTACCGAGGTATCAGATGCTTCGGGAATGCAGCTGCTGGACGTTCCCAACAGAAAGTGGTCTGATGAACTGCTGAGTGCATTTGAGATCGACAAGAACTGGCTGGGCAAGGTCTATGAATCCTGCGAGGTAACAGGCAAGCTGACTAAGGAAATGGCTGATATCACAGGTCTTAACGAGGGCACAATAGTTGTGGGCGGTGCAGGCGACAATGCTGCTGCTGCCATCGGCACAGGTGTCTGCGAGGACGGCAAGGCTTTCACCACCATCGGTACTTCGGGCGTTGTTTTCGCACATACTTCGGGCATCGCCATCGACCCTAAGGGCAGGGTGCACACCTGCTGCGCTGCTGTTCCGAACAGCTGGCACGTAATGGGCGTTACTCAGGGCGCAGGTCTGTCTCTCAAGTGGTTCAGGGACAACTTCTGCAACTCCGAGAAGGAGACTGCAAAGTACATGGGCGTTGACGAGTATTACCTGATGGACAAGCAGGCTGAGACAGTTCCTGTGGGCGCAAACAGGCTGCTGTACCTGCCTTACCTGATGGGCGAGCGCACACCTCACCTTGACCCCGATGCAAGAGGTGTGTTCTTCGGACTTTCCGCAATGCACACCAAGAAGGAGATGCTGCGTGCGGTAATGGAAGGCGTTTCCTATTCGCTGCGTGACTGCGTTGAGGTGTTCCGCGAGATGAACGTGAGCGTGAAT
>CAMNMO010000290.1 GCA_946544695.1 uncultured Ruminococcus sp.
TTTCTGTTGCAGCAGTCGTAGTCTCGGACTTCTTGCTTTCTGTTGCAGCAGTCGTAGTCTCGGACTTCTTGCTTTCTGTTGCAGCAGTCGTAGTCTCGGACTTCTTGCTTTCTGTTGCAGCAGTCGTTGTCTCAGCCGCTTCCGTCTCGGTGATATTATTTACTGCCTGCTTTATCTCAGCCTCGCCCTCTGCGACGGTATCGCCCGAAAGTGTTGCTGCCTTCTGTGAAGCGGTGTCTGCCGTGTCGCCCGAACTCATAGATGTATCCGAACATGATGCCATTGTGATCGTCATTAAAAGTGCCATTACAGCTGTGTATATGTTTGTCTTTTTCATAAGGAACTTACCTCGCTTTCTTTATGTTGTTTACAGTATAACCCGCCGAACTTAAACCAACTTTAATTCAATGGTGAAACTTGCGTGAAAAATAAAACAACTTGGTGAAAAAAGCAACATGTCTTAAATATGCCGCATCAATTTACAAGTATTCTATTGACAATGCAGGCTGATAGTGATAAAATCAAACTAGGGATGATTCTGTTTGCAGATATCCGCACCTGACTGATAATTTATATTTAATAACATTGTAGATCATCACTAAGACCTGCCGCAGTGACAGGTATGAAAATTTACATCGTTTTATATTATACTAAACAACGGAGGAACATAATGAAGAAACTGCTTTTTGTTTTTAATCCCTTTGCAGGCAAAGGTCTTATTAAGAATGAGCTGTTCAACATAGTAGATATTTTCACCAGAGAGGGTTACGATGTAACGGTATACCCCACACAGTATGCAGGTGACGGCGGCCGTAAGCTGCGTGAAGAAGCAGGCGAGTATGACATAGTTGTGGCAAGCGGCGGTGACGGCACACTGAGCGAGGCTGTGTCTGCAATGATAACACTGAATAAAAAAGTGCCGCTGGGATATATACCCGCTGGCTCAACTAATGATGTTGCCATGTCACTGGGACTGCCCCGCAACCCCGTTGACTGTGCGAATGCCATTGTGCACGGCGTGTACTTTGATTATGATATAGGACTGTTCAACGGCGACACCAATTTCGTTTACGTGGCAGCCTTCGGCGCATTCACAGCGGTATCCTACGAGACCCCGCAGGAGTACAAGAACCGTTTCGGTCATGCAGCCTATCTGGTGGAAGCGCTGCGGCGTGTCAATGAGATACGTGGCTACGACCTGGTCATCGAGCATGACGGTGAGGTCATAGAAGGCAGCTTCGCACTGGGACTTATATCGAACTCGCAGTCGATAGCAGGCATGAAGAATTTCATACAGGACGGTGTGTGCTATGATGACGGTCTGTTTGAGGTGTGCCTGATAAGGACGCCAAGCAATGCCATCGAGCTCAGCAGCATACTGGCAGAAGCTGCCATCAATAAGCTGACGGGTCCCAGCTTTGTCACCTTCAAGACTGCCAAGCTCTCCATAAAGAGCAGGCAGCCGCTTGCATGGGCGCTTGACGGTGAGTCGGGCGGCGTGCATGACGAGGTCGAGATAGAGAACCTGAAACAAGCCATCAGACTGAAGATAGGTTTCAATGAGATAACTGCCGAGCAGGAGTTCGTAAGGCTTCAGGCGCCCGCTGAGAAACTGCTGAGACAGAGTGCGGAGGAATATTTCAAGGACAGGGAGATATCGGGCGAACTGTTTGAAGACCAGTCCGATATAGAAAACTGATAAAAGCATGAAAAGGGAGCATTTCACTGAAACGCTCCCTTTTGTTATTATTGATCCTTTATGCCGTCATCAATGATGGTCTGACTTCATTTCGTATCTGTGCTTTTCAAGTCTGTCCTCAAACTGTTCAAGCGGCAGGGGCTTGTCGAACAGGAAACCCTGTGCCAGCGAACAGCGGTTGTTCCTGAGTATGTCCACCTGATTTTCCGTCTCGACACCTTCTGCTATCGTTTCAAGACCCAGTGCCCTTGCCATAGCCACAACATACTTGAACATTATCGACCTTGTGCTTTGCTCGCTGTCGTTGTCAACAGGCAGGAAACTCTTGTCCACCTTCAATACGTTCCAGGGTATCTCACGGATAAGTTTCAGCGATGAGTAACCCATACCGAAATCGTCCACAGAGGTGTAGATGCCCGCACGCTGCAAGCCGTTTACAACTCGTTTCAGGTCCTTGAATTCCACATCGGTGGTGGTCTCTGTCAGTTCTATCTCGATGTATTCGTGGGGGACATTGTTGTCGTCGATTATTTTCAGTATGTGTTCGAGCAGGTCAACGTCCATCATGTGCTTGCGTGACAGGTTTACCGATACCCTGACGACCTGCTTGCCTTCATCTAACCAGCGGCGTATGTCCTTGCATGCCATCTCCAGCATGTGGAAGTCCAGCTTGCAGATATCGGTGTTCTGTTCAAGCACAGGTATGAATTCCATAGGCGGAACGATGCGATCCTCCCTTATCCAGCGGCAGAGTGCCTCTGCACCCACTATCTCGCCTGTCTCGATATCTATCTTGGGCTGGTAGAATACCTTGAATTCGCCGTTCTCAAGCGCTTGCGGGAACAGCTGCTGTATCCGCATGACCTTTTCCTTGCCCGCAGCCATATTGTTGTTGTAGACCACGATGGTCTCCTGTCCGCCGTCCCTTGCAGCCCTCGAACATGGCAGCAGCTTGTCCATGACATCGCTGAGTGTGCGGAATTCAAAGTCCTCGGGTAACACGAACACGCCCACGCATGCCGATACCATTATACGCTTGGTGTTTTGCAGGTCGTAAGCGGTGGGTGCACCACGGAGTATGTCAAGCACAGCCTCTGTCCTGTCGTGTGCGAACGCCGCCACGAAACTGTCGCCGCCCACACGGCATACAATGCCGCCCTCACCGACTGCCGCCGCTATCTTGTCATAATAGTTGCGCATGGCAATGTCGCCGCCGTTGCGCCCTATCTCCTGGTTTATCAGCGTGAAATGCCGCAGGTTGAAATGCACGGTGGTCTGTCCCGCAAGGGTGCCGTCAGCTGCATGCTGTGACAGGTATCTGGTGAATGACTGCAAATTCGGGTAGCCCGCATCATCAAAGAATGTCATGCGTTCAACGTAATCCTGCAAGCGGTTCCTTGTGATGTAGTTAAGCGTTGCCCGCATGATGCGCTTTACTTTTTCCTTTTCGTCATCTTCAAGAGGGGGTTCGCCTTCAGCCATATATACCATGCAGTGTGCGACCGAAAGTGTGCGGGTAACTATCCGCATCTCCATAGCTATGACGCTTTTCTCGCCGCTGTCATAGCACACAATGGTATCACCCTTGTCCCTTGCTTCATGGGCAGGGCTTTTGAAATATCTGGTGACACCCTTTGAGATGCGCAGCAGCTTGCACAGCTGTGCCAGCACTTTTTTCAGTTTCTCAATGTTGTCAGGTGAATCATCGAACATAGCGTCTGCAAGCTTTTCCAGCAGAACGTAATATTGCAATAGTTTCTCGTTATCCATAACATTACCCCGTCCCATAATTCTTTGCTGCATACAAATGCAGACGACATTTCCTATACATACTGTTATTATACCATAAATTTACTTAAATTTCAAGCAGATTACTGATAAAAATTGCCGATTGGTTACGCTTTAGATACATTATACAGTCCGCAGGGCGGATTTTTGACACCTGCTGTTTTTCTTTGTGGCAACTGCACAATGAAAGCGGCATTCTATTGACAGATAGAGCAAAAATATGGTATACTTTGACTGTTGTGTTTTGTGCGGCAGTTTCCCCGAAACACAGCATATCCTGCGAATAATTATATAAGGAGACATTCCTATGGATAAAAAGCTGATTTCCGCCTGCGCAGCTGCGGTGCTGCTGCTGACAGGCTGCGGCAATACGATAGCACAGAACGAAGGCATGCAGACTGACGTTATCTCAAATA
>CAMNMO010000291.1 GCA_946544695.1 uncultured Ruminococcus sp.
TCTTGTTACACCGGCGTACAAATATGGTATGTTAAAGGAATAGCCATATTATATAATAAACTTATTATACCATAATATCGGCTGAGGTCGGGAGTTTTTTTCTGAAAAAACATACACAAATTTTCAGTATGGTTTTTATGCAGTTGCGACAAGGTTGTGCATTACCGCTAAAAACAAAGCGGAAATTTCGGCGTTCAGGCAGACAAAAAGCGGCAGAAAATCGGTGGATTTGTTGCGACCGTTGTGGTATAATCTTATAAAGGCAGTACAGGAGGTCGATGTGATGGATAAGTATATGGAGATCGCAGTTGAAGAAGCCCGTAAAGGCATACGTGCAGGTCACGGCGGACCTTTCGGTTCTGTTATAGTGAAGGACGGAGAGGTCATAGGCAAAGGGCATAATCAGGTCATCATCAATAATGACCCCACTTGTCACGGCGAGATGATGGCGATACATGCAGCCTGCAAAAAACTGGGCACCTTCGACCTGACAGGCTGTGAACTGTATACCACCGCTGAACCCTGCCCCATGTGCGCAGGTGCGGTAAGGTGGGCGAATATCAGCAGGGTGTATTACGGCTGCAATATCAGCGATACCGACAGCATCGGGTTCAGAGACAAGCAGTTTTACGAGGAGGAGTGCAGTATCTTTGAAGAACTGGACCGTGATATATGCCTTGAACTTTTTGAAGAATACCGTGATATGAGCGGCAGAAAAGCATATTGATACCGCATTGATGATAATAAAGGAGGTAAGGTACTATGGAGTATGATATCAGAACTAGCAGCGAGAACGGCAGCCTGAGGATATTTTTGTCAGGCAGGATAGACACCTCAAATGCGGCAGCAGTCGAGAAGGAACTGCTGGATATCATTGCGGCAGACAGCGCTGTGCCTGTGTTTGATATGGATACTCTCGAGTACATATCCAGTGCGGGACTGAGGGTGCTGATGAAGATAAGAAAGGGCAGCGGTGAAAAGCTGCGCATTGAAAACACATCTCAGGAGGTATATGAGATACTTGAGACCACAGGCTTCACGGAGATATTCGATGTATCCAGAAAAATGCGTGAGATAAGCGTAGAGGGCTGCAAGGTCATAGGGCAGGGCTTTTACGGCACGGTATACCGCTTAGACGAGGAGACTATCGTAAAGGTATATCAGTCGGGCGACTGCATGCCCATAATACAGAAGGAAAAGGAACTTGCAAGGACCGCCCTTATAGCAGGTGTGCCTACCGCTATCTCTTATGATATCGTGCGGGTGGGCGACAGCTACGGTTCGGTATTTGAACTGCTTGATTCCAAAACTCTCAACGACCTGCTGATCGAACAGCCTGAACGCACAGATGAGATCATAAAGCAGTATGCTTCATTCCTGCGCATGGTCAACGAAAGGACCGTGCCCGAAGGCAGGCTGAAGTCTGCCAAGCAGATATACATGTCCTTCCTTGATGTGGCAGCCAAGTACATCGACGCAGATCTGTATGAACGCCTTAAAGCGCTGCTTGATGAGATACCCGAACAGCACACTGTCATTCACGGCGACGCCCAGATGAAGAACATCATGGCAGGAAACGGCGAACCAATGCTGATAGATATGGAGACTCTCTGTGAGGGCTACCCCATATTCGACCTGCAATCGGTATACGTGACCTACTTTGCTTTCGGTGAGGACGAGCCTGCCAACAGCATGGATTTTCTGGGGATACCCGCAAGCACGTCAGAACGTGTGTGGGAACTTTTCGTGGGCAGCTATTTCGGCACCGATGACCCCGAAAGGATAGCTAAGCTGCGTGACAAGATAACTGTTGTGGGCTGCATAAGGTTCATCTCCCTTATCGACAGTATCGCAGAGGAACAGGACGACCTGTTCAGGCTGCGCATAAGCCATACGACAAAGCGCCTTGCAGAACTGGCAGAAAGGGTGGACAGCCTGCTTTTTGACAAATGACCCATGCAACCAAACATAACATAAATAAGATATTTTTGACAAGTTTGATCGGTGGACATTTATGCAGCCTTATGCTACAATTTTCATAGTAAAGCAAGTATGGCAGGGAGGGCATGACTATGAAAAAAGCATTGGCTGTTACAGGTATTGTCATCCTGGCGCTGGCGCTGACTGCGGCTGCGGCATTCGGGATATACCGGTACAGGAACATTCACTGGTATGACAAATACCAAAAGGCACTTGATGAAACGGGTGCGGTCGAAAAGCAGTTCACGCTGGAAAGCGGAAATGTGATAAATTACGGCGAGGTGGCAAACGACAAGCCGCCGCTGCTGCTGATACATGGGCAGATGAGCATCTGGCAGGACTATGCTTTAGTAATGCCCGAGCTTAGCAAAAACTGGCACATCTATGCCATCGACGTTTACGGTCACGGCAAGTCCACACATGATGAAAGCCTGTATTATATCGACGTCAACGGCGATGACATCATCACATTCATAAACGAGGTCATCGGTGGACCGACAGTGGTGGCAGGGCATTCAAACGGCGCACTGACAGCAGCTTATGTGGCAGCTTACGGCGGTGAGAACATCGCAGGTGCAGTGCTTGAGGACCCGCCTGTGTTCTCGACTGAGGGCGAGGGCTGGGAACAGAGTTTTGCTTATCGTGACACCTATAAAAATCTTCACGATTACAATAATTCGGATAAGACTGAGTGCTGGGAAGCTTATTATCTTCGTCACTGCTATTGGGGACAGCTTTTTATGAAGGACTCCATGCCCAAGATAGCCGACTATGCGCAGAGATATCATGAAAAGCACCCGGGTGAGCCTGTGAAGATAGGTTTTATGCCTTCATCGGTGTGGTATGTTTTTGATTACTCTCAGTATTATGACTTTGCCTACGGCGAAAGGTTTTATGACCTTACCTGGAACAACGGTCTTAAACACGAGCAGATACTTTCCGATATAGAAGTGCCCTGTGTGTATATACATGCTAAGGAAAATATTGCAGAGGACGGCACATATCTCTGCGCTGCTTCACGAGAACAGGCTGAGCGTGCAGTGTCGTATATCGGTGCAAACTGCACCCTTGTCGAAACGGAAGACAGCGACCATGTTATACATACCTCTCACAGTGAGCAGTATATCGAAGCTGTGAACAGAATGATGAAATGAGGAGATGCAATGTTAAAAGAAAATCTTATGATCCTGAGAAATATCCACGGCTTATCTCAGGAGGAGATAGCCGAGAAGATAGGCATATCAAGGCAGGCTTATGCCAAGTGGGAAAGCGGTGCGAGCCTTCCTGACATTGAGAAATGCAAGCGCCTTGCCGACATTTACGGCATCACCATAGACAGCCTGATGAAGTCGGAGACCTCCGACGGAAAAACACCGGTGCCGCCTCCGCCAAAGGGGAAGAATATCTGGGGCAGTGTGGCGATAAATGAGCGTGGTCAGATCGTGATACCGAAGGAAGTACGTGAGAAGTTCGGGCTTACGGTCGGCAAACGGCTGATAGTCCTCACTGATGACAGCGAAGGTATAGCGCTTGTGCCTGCCGAGATATTCGATGCAAAGATGAAAAATGCCATGAGATATGCGTCCATGAGACCGGAAGAATGATGCTGACAGAAATGACAAAGCTCTCTCTGCGTTTTGAACCGCACCACATTGTGCGTACAACACAAAAAAGCCCCTATGGGAAATTAAATCAAGCAATGAACCGGCTTCGCAATTCAAGCGGAGTCAGTTTTGTTTTGAGTTGAATTCGCTGGTGATTGTAAAAGTAGATGTGATCATCAATGAGCCATCTTAAATTGTCTATATAGTTTTTTCTCATGATAAATACCCTTTGTGGTCGGTAAAACTGACATATTTTGTATTATGGTTATACCGCTGACACACCACACTAAACAGCCTTTCAGCGGGCATTAAC
>CAMNMO010000292.1 GCA_946544695.1 uncultured Ruminococcus sp.
GTCGTTTAATATAATGCCCGCCGAAAGGCTGTTTAGTATGATGTTTCAGCGGGATAACCATATAAGATAAATATACCACGTTCGGCATAAAAAGTCAACAAAAAGCCGTGCATTTCTGCACGGCTCGCATCACGATATGTATTGCAGTGCTTTGACGATATGCCAGCCGCCGCCCAAGCTTTTTTTCACCCAAAGCTTTGAGTATACGGCATGGTCGGGCTCGCCGTCAGAGAACACCCATTCATAGGCGGAACACCTTGGTCCTGCCTCTGTACCTTCGGCTCTTTCGGTGAATGCGGCTATATGCAGTTCCTCGCCGCTGCGGTAAACTCTGATATCATCAAAGGGACCGTCAAGCTCGTCTGTGAGCCGTTCAAGTTCTTCCTCACCGCCCTCTGCGGCATTCATAAACAGCTCCGAATTCTCTCTGTAAGCCCTCGCCATTCTTTGTACAGGCGAAAACATAAAAACAGAAAAGCCTGCCGACGCAGCAAGAACTATCAGTATCACCGCAGCAGCAAGCTTTTTGTTTATCATATTATCCTCCCAGATGCATCACATTCAGCAGCAGCACCCACGACAGTCCGTAATATGTCACCACTGCCACAAGGTCGTTCACGGTGGTTATCAGCGGACCCGAAGCCACTGCGGGGTCTACCTTTATCTTCTTGAAAAACAGCGGTATTATGGTGCCCACCGCACTTGATATCAGCATCGCCAGCATCAGCGATACGCCGATACAGCCCGACACCGCAAATGAGAATCCTGCCGCCCTGTGTTTGAACAGCATGATATACAGTCCCACCAGCGCAAAGGACAGCAAGCCCAGCAGCATGCCGTTTGAAAGACCCACCCTTGTCTCCTTTGCGACAAGGTGCATCTTCTGACCAACTGTCAGGTTCTCATCTGTAAGCACACGTATGGTCACCGCCAGCGACTGCGTGCCCACGTTGCCCGCCATGTCCAGTATCAGTGACTGGAATGCCATTATCAGTGTCAGCTGCGATATGACCTTCTCGAAAGCGCCCACAACGCCCGACACCAGCAGACCCAGTCCCAGCAGCACCAGCAGCCAGGGAAGACGCTTTTTCATGCTTTCCTTCAGAGGTTCCCGCAAGTCCTCCTCTGCGGTCAGACCTGCGAACATTACATAGTCCTCGCCCATCTCGTCATCAACGACTTCTATCAGGCTTTTCGCCGTGATAACACCCAGCAGCCTGCTGCTGTTGTCAAGCACAGGTATCAGGTCCTCCGAATAATCCTTCAGCTTTTCGATACAGTCATCTATCTCCTCATTGGCGTACACATAAGGGAAGCTGGTCATTATCAGGCTTTCCAGCGTCCTCGTGCTTCTTGCGGTGATAAGTTCTTTCAGGTCTATCGCCCCGTAGAATTCCTCATTCTCGTCCACCACAAAAATGGTGGAGATATTGTCATTTTCTTCAGCCTGCCGCACCAGTTCGCTCATCGCCTGCTTTATAGTCAGGTCGTCCTTGATGATTATGCAGTTGGTGGTCATGCGGCTGCCTATCTCGTCCTCATCGAAGCTCGCTATCAGGCTTATCTCTTTCCTGACTTCGGGCGAAAGCGCATCTATTATCAGTCCACGCTTTTCCCTCTCGATCTCACGCAGCGCATCAACGGCTGTATCTGTTTCCAGCAGACTTACCACAGCAGCCGCCTTTTTCAGATCCATCTCGTTTAAATAAGTACCCGCCTCATCTTCCTCCAGGTACTCGAACACCTCTGCCAGCATATCTCCGCTGCACACACGGAACACCTTCTTGCGCTCCTGCAGGGAAAGATCCTCCATAACGCCCGCCAGGTCGTTGCCGTGATAATCCTCCAGCTTTTTCAGCATCACTCTCGGTGAATCATTTGAGCGGATTATGCCTATTATCTCGCTTTCATAATCGGGCTTGGGTGTACCCGCTTCCTGCCCGATATCAGCATCTTCCATGTTTTTCATTACGATATCTTCTGCCAAATGTCAGCCCTCCGTTCCATTAAAATAACGACGTAAGGGGTTAAAATAAGCGTATATAAACGGCATAGCTTTTCTTGCTTATCCAAAGCAAAAACATATATGTCGTTTACAATAAAATAACCTCTGTCTGACCATCGGGTCATACAGAGGCAGCGCCGAGATATCTAAAACATGTCCGTAAAAACGGACAACATTACAGAAGACGACGAACTGTCACAGTCTGTCGCCCGCACTATCTCGCCGCATAGCTGCCCTTTTGACCCGCAACTGTCACCGTTAGTCACTTCTGTCCTCACCGTCCTTCAGCTTGATTTTTTGACCTATATATTATACCACTTTTTTGCTCTCCTGTCAATCATTTTTTGCAGACCGACCACGGGAATCAATTTTGACAAAACAAAGCTGTATTTTTGTGTATTCCCCCCGCCGAAGGCGGGGGGAATACACTCAACACCATATTTTACAGCCGTAATGCATGTTCAAACCTTTGTATTATGCAAAAATTGATTTCCGTGGCAGACCGACACAGGGACAGATATACAGCATTCTATCATACTTACGTCTGGCACAAAAAAAGCAGCCCGCACATAACGGACTGCTTGTCATATCCATTTTATGCCCAGAGTTTTTCGGGGTATGCGCCCGCAGCTATCAGTTCACTGATGGCTGACTTAACGGAAGGCTTGTCCTCAGCATAAGTCACGCCGAACCACTTGTCGTGGCTTTCAAGCAGCTTGCAGTCTGCCACGCCGTGCTTTATCATGTAGTCGATACCCTCAGGCAGCAGGAATTCCGCTGTAAGGCTTTCGCCGTTCTCTTTGAGGAATTCCGAGAATCTCTCGTTCAGCTTTTCTATGAATCCCGCAGGGCAGCCCCACATGTTCATCGAAACAAAGCTGTCCTCACTGAGTTCCTTTGTCTCCTCCTTGCCCGAATATACCTTGCCGTCACTTTCACGGCGGATATTATATGTCTCCTCAACGTCTGCCAGCATGCTGTTGTCGTCCACCTTGCAGACGCCCCTGTTCACAGCGCCGTTGTCGCTGAGGGTGTTTTTCAGCACGAAGCCCGCCATTGCCATGTTCAGCTTGCCGCCGTCATGTTCGGCTGTCAGGAAACCGTAAAGCTTCTCAAAAGCCTCTCTGCCATAGAAATCATCGGCATTGATGACCGCAAAGGGTTCATTCACTATGCCCTTGCAGCAGCACACAGCATGTCCGTGACCCCAGGGCTTTACTCTGCCTTCGGGGACAGTGAAGCCGTCAGGGAGACAGTCAAGTTCCTGATAAACATAATCGACCTTGACCTGTTCACCGATACGGAAACCTATCATCTCATCAAAAGCCTGCCTGATATCCTTCCTGATGATGAATACCACCTTGTCAAAGCCTGCACGCACTGCATCGTATATGGAATAATCCATGATTATCTCACCGTTGGGGCCAAAGGGTTCCAGCTGCTTTATGCCGCCCTTGAACCTCGAACCCAGACCTGCTGCCATTATTACCAGAGTTGCACTCATTATGATTCTCCTGCCTTTATCGGTCCGCAGACCGTACTGTAACAATATTCTCATTGAATAAAATATTGCTATGGATATATTATTACATATTTATTAGCGTTTGTCAATAGCGTATTTCGCTGCACGCTTACCGAATATTGCGGTAATATTGTTTTTATGCTTAAATATTTACCCTTTGTTTCGGGATTTTTATGCAAATCAGGACATTTGCGGCAGCAACAAACGGTAAGCTTTAATAAAGCGTTAGCGAATTAAATTCATTTAACAATAAAATTATTTTTTAATAACCCCTTGATTATGTCAGAAATATATGCTATAATGTTATTGCGATATATGGTTATCCCTTTAAAACACCACTAAGGATAGAAGTATAACAAGTAAAATT
>CAMNMO010000293.1 GCA_946544695.1 uncultured Ruminococcus sp.
CAGGGCAAGTCGGGCGCACATAAAATTCAGGGCATTGGCGCAGGCTTTGTTCCCGATGTTCTGGATACAGGCGTTTATGATGAGGTATTCGCTGTTGAGAACAACGATGCTTTCGCAGCAGGCAACAAGTTTGCCAAGACCGAAGGCATACTGGTGGGCATTTCTTCGGGTGCAGCACTGCATGCAGCTGCTGAACTTTCAAAGCGCCCCGAAAACGCAGGCAAGGTGATAGTAGCCCTGCTGCCCGATACAGGCGAGAGATATCTCTCTACCGCACTGTTTGACTGATATATAAGTAAAAATAACGATCTGCCTTTCAAATAGAGAACACCCGATGGTACCTAGATACCGTCGGGTGTTTTTGCTTGTCAGTTGTTTTGTGTGAACAATTCCTCGTCGTCGGGTCTTATGATAAGGTCGGGGCTGATGACGTAGCAGGGCTGACCGTCATGCAGGAAAGTCCCGCTGATGAACCTTGCGTTGACCTGTTCGTTGACATCGGGCGGCGGCTGGATATCATCGGGCTGTACTTCCACGAATCCTGTGATGCTGTCACACAGCAGCCCCAGACTTTTCTCGCTGTCGCACAAGATGATGCATTCACGCCCGCCTGTGCTGTCAGGGGGGCAGCCAAAGCGCTTGCGCAGACTGATGACCGTCACCGTTCTGCCTTCATTGACTATGGTGCCTTCCACGTAATCGGGAAAATCGGGTATCCGCCTTGCATGCTGCGCAGGTATTATCAGCCGCACGTCAGAAAAGCTCATGCAGAATATTTTTCCGTCCACAGGGAATATAAGGTATTTGTTGTCGCTGTCCTGCAAAGAACTCACCTCCGTTTATACTTTTGTTCTGTCACAGCTTCAGCTTTGCTGTGATGTGCCCTGCGATGTTATCCAGCGAAAGGCTTATGTTTGCGGCGCCGTTTTCAGCCGCCGCCTTAGGCATGCCGTATACCACAGCTGTGTCAGCCGACTCGGCAATGTTGTAAGCGCCCATCTTGCGCATATCGAGCATGCCCTTTGCGCCGTCGCTGCCCATGCCTGTCAGTATGACGCCAATGGCATCGCCCTTTGCCGCATAAGCGGTCGAATCAAACAGTACGTCCACCGACGGACAGTGACCGTTCACCTTTACGCCGGGTTCGCTTGTGACAAAATAACCCTTCTTGTCACGGAAAAGCCGCAGATGTCTGCCGCCTGCCGCTATGACCACCATACCTTCTTTCAGGTAAGTGCCCGTCTCTGCTTCGATGACTGTGTGGGGCAGTAAGGCATTCAGCTGTGTTGCGTAAAGCTTTGTGTAGCCCTCGGGCATGTGCAGCACGCAGACAACAGGCGGGCAGTTGGCAGGCAGACCTTTAAGCACCACGGGCAGCGAACTTGTGCTGCCTGTCGAGCCGCCTATGACTATGACCTTGCCTGTTTCCTGTCGGCTTACCATCTTTGGGCGGACAATGTTCGTGCAGCCCATTATACTTGTGGAAAGCCTGTTTAGCATGCGTTCTTCGCTGTTATCGCCTGTCGGTCTGCTGATGACATCCAGCGCACCTGCCTGTATCAGCGAGGATTTCGGTCTGTTCTTTGCGGTTATGGCTATGACGGGCACAAGGTACCTGGGACCCAGCCCACGTATATATTCTGCCGCATCGAAACTGCCCGCCTTGTCGATATCGACTATCATCGCAGCAGGCTTTTCTCTTGACAGCAGGGCTTTTACATCGCTGAGACTGCCCGATTTGAAAACTGTTCCCGCAGGCAGCAGCCTTTTAAGACCGCCTGTGAGCAGTTCGTGCACTTTCTTGTTGTCTGATACTATGAATATGGTCATATACTGCTCACCTCCTTACAGTATACAGCAGGCTGCTTTTTTACATAAGGCATATCGAGCGGTGCGGATTCTGCGTGGCCGATGTAAAGATAGCCGCCGTCCTCTGTGGCATCATAAAAACGCTTACAGAGCTGTGACTTTGTAATGTCATCAAAATAAATCATCACATTGCGGCAAAGTATCAGGTCGAACTTTTTTTTGAAGTTTATCTTCTCCATAAGATTATGGTACTTGAACACCACATTGCTGCGTATCCTGTCCTTGACCTGATAAAGTCCGTGAGAACTTTTTTCAAAATATTTACTCACCCATTCATCGGGAAGATTCTCCAGCGCCTTTTCGGTATACACGCCCCTTGCCGCCGAGCGCAGTGCGTTGAATGAGATATCTGTCGCAAGTATTTTAAGGTCCCAGTCCTTCTGCCTGAAACCGAAGTATTCATCAAGACACATTGCGAGGTTGTACGGTTCGTTGCCGAAGGAACAGCCTGCTGACCACACACGCAGGTCGTGGTCGGTTATGGCTTTTTCAGCCTGCGGAAGGAAAACTTCCCTGAAATGGTCAAAATGCTCGGATTCACGCATGAAGTAGGTGTGGTTGGTGGTCAGGCGGTTGATGAGGTTTGCCACCTCACGCCCCGAAGTATCATCAAACACAGCCTCAAGATATTCGCTGAAATTACGGAAGCCGCAGTCTGCCACATAGTTTGCCAGACGTGACTGTACTATGAACTGTTTGCCTTCAAGGTCAATGCCGTAGCCCGACTTGACAAAGTTGACGAGCCGCAGAAAATCAAGCTCGTTGATGGTCGTGTCACTTCTGACTGTCACAGTGCGCCGCTCCTTCCATTCAGGGATAATGAGACATTTTCTCATAGTAGATTATAACACATTTTATTCACTTTTTCAAGGGGTTTTGTAAATTTTGCACACGAAGTCCCTGCGTGATGCTGTTTGCAGCGGGGATAACAGCCTGATGTTTTGTGCAGAACTACAAATAAACTGCCCGAAGGTCGGCGGCAATTTGTGCAGTTAAATAAAATTGCATTTGAAATTATATAATTCCGTTGACAAATTATTTAAATGGTGCTATACTGTTATCAACGAAAAGGGGTGAGGCAATGAATAAAAGCGTGTATAGTCTGGTGCTGGCAGATGAGGTGGTCGAGGCGATCGACCGCATGGCATATTCCATGAATACCAGCCGTTCAAATCTTATAAACCAGATACTGGCAGAGAGGGTCAGCCTTATGACGCCCGAGATGCGCATGCGGCAGATCTTTTCAGAGATAGAACAGCTGATGGATCAGCGGTTTTTATTTATCGACAGCCCCTCAGACAGCATGATAGCCATAAAAAGCCCTGTCAGGTACAAGTACAAGCCTACGCTGCGTTACAGTCTTGAACTCAGCCGTGATATGCAGGGCAAGGTGGGCAGGCTGAAGGTCTCCTTCCGTACAAAAAGCGAACAGCTGATAGCGGCGGCAGAAGGCTTCTTTAAACTCTGGCTGGGTCTTGAGAACAAGTACCTTAAAGCGTTTTTCCCCGACGGGGTGCCCGCACAGGCTGAAAACGGCAGGTATACCCGTGATTTCTATTCGCCGCTGGCAGAAAGGCTTTCCGATAACGAGATAGCAAATTCCGTGGCGGGGTATATAAGGCTCATGGACAGCTGCATACAGACCTACTTTGACGGTCTGACCGACGGCAGTGACCGTTCTGCCGAGATAGGTGCTGAGTATGCCGCCTATGTGAAAACTGTCACAGCGGTGATATAGGAGGACGGCATGAGTAAGAAGATAAAGATAACGGCAGGTATTATATCGGCGCTTATCATGTCGGCGGTCATTGCATTCTTTGCTCTGACTACTAAGGCGGAACGCAGATTCGGCATGACTGTTCCAAAGTCGGCTACAACAGATGTCATCGGTGTGGTGTATGATGTGCGCAGTGACTTTATAATAAATATGCCCGAAGACTATATCCTTGAACTAAGCAAAAGCGCTCCCGCCTACGATGAAGTTGTGGAAGAACTCGGCGAACCCAGCGGAAAGTACGGC
>CAMNMO010000294.1 GCA_946544695.1 uncultured Ruminococcus sp.
ATATTCTCCTGCAAAAACGCCCCCGCAGTGCAGGGGCAGAAATTGTTATCAGTAGCCGTTATCCCAGCCTTCGTTCCAGCCGTAATCTGACTGTTCATAACCTTCATCGTAGCTGTCGTCCCAGTCATCGCTGTTGTCGGCGGTATCATCGTAGGTATTGCCGTAAGGATCCTCGACGGTCACGCCAAGTTCCTGCGCCATACGTTCCTGACTGAGACCGTCCTTGCAGTCGGCATAATCCGAGGTCACACCCAGATATTCCTCCAGGCAAAGACCCTTTTCTGTTATATCCTTAGCTATCTCCTTGCCCACGAACCTGATGTGCCACGGCTCATATTCATAGCCTGTTATGGCTTCCTTCCCCTTCGGGAAACGCACTATAAAGCCGTACTCGACACAGTGTGCGGCTATCCACTTGGCTTCATTTGTGTTGGCAAAGGATTCCTCGGTGGAGTTCACATCAAAGCACAGTCCCGCCTGATGCTCGGAATGTCCGGGTCTTGAGGACACCTTGTCCGCCTCTGCAACGCCACGCTCGGCAGCATAGTCGTAATAAAGGCTATACTGTTCATCATAGCTGCGGTAGCCCGAATTCACATACAGGTACAGTCCGTCATTGAAAGCGGCAGCCGTCATCTCATCGAATGCAGCCTGCGCAGCTGTGTTTATGCCAGGTGCATAGTCCTCAGGCAGCGAATAGGTCTTATTGACTATCAGTATGCCGTCCACAAAGGTCAGCCCGTCTACCTGCTGCATCTTATGACCGCTTTCATCTTCGGCGCCGTCATCGCTGACTTCCGCTTCAGCTTTGCTTTCGGCATTTTCCTGCTTTGCGGGCTTTTTCTCGGCTGTGGTTATTTTGGTATCAGCCTTTTTCTCATCACGTTTTTTTCTGTGCGAAGCATAGCAGCTTCTGCACACAACAAGCACTATCACAAGCAGTATCACCAGTGCAACAGTACGGTTGCGCTTTATGCGCCTGCGCTCGGCAGCCCGTCTGCGCTCACGGATACGCCTTCTTATCATCTCTTCGTAAGCCTTCTCCTCGGGTGTCAGCTCATAGTGTGACAGGTCCTCATAGTCTATCAGAGGAGTCAGCTCATTAACAGGACTCTCGTCGTAACGATCGTATCTGTTATCGTTATAATCCATACTTTACCTCACAGGTATTTTAATTCATATCCCGTCTGCATAACACATCATGCAGACGCAGATATCTGATATCGCAACACAATTACCCATGTTCCGTTAACTTTATCATTTGTTAATATTGTAACATATTTAAACCGAAAAATCAAGTCGAAACCCGTGCACGGAAGTTTTTTGTACACATTTTTAGGTATTTGTTTACATTTTATCCATATTTTTGATGACCACACTTCAGCAAAACACCGCACTGAGCTGATCGGTGCGGTGTTCTTTGATGTTATGATCATGAGTTTTCGGGAAATTTCTGTTCAGTCAGCCTGTCACCTGTCCCTGACGGCAAGCTTTACCACCTTGTAAGCGCCGTCATAGACGCCTGCATTCTTCGCCGTGATGATGTTTTCACACATTTTCACGATGACATCGCCGTTATGCTGCATAAGCTTCATCATGGCGACAGTCTCGCTGATGGTGGAGCATTCATAAGTGCCGTCACCGACCTCAGCCGCCCTGACAGCGCCCCACGCTTCGTGACCGCCCACACGCTTTATCATCAGCTTTGGTATGGGATAGAATGCCAGCTCGCTGGGTTTGGTTATCAGCACATCAGAACACCTCATCAGCAGGTTGGTGGAATAGACCGCAGCAAATATATCCTCGTGACAGAAGGCATGTATGCCGCTTACCTCGCCGTCAAGGGCAAGGCTTGCGAATGCTTTCGTTTCATTGAAGTCATTGATGTGCTCTGTGGTGCATTCTGCTATGTGAGGCAGCTCCTCTTTCAGCTTTTCCCAGACATTGCGGTGATCGCCCACGTTTATGAATAGCACGGCTCTGTTCTTTTTTATCTCGGGCAGCAGTCTTCTTATTATGGATACGAAGATGTCCTTCTGGGCGCCTGCGCCGCCCACCGACATCAGCCAGCGCTTTGCCTTGCCGCCCTGCACCCTTGCCATGCGCCTTGCGCAGTCCTCCTCTATATTGCTGACCAGTTCGTGGTCAACATACTGCCCTGTGTAAACTATGGAATCCTCGGGCATGGGTCGCAGACTGCGGTGCTTGTCCATGCCACGCAGCGCCCTGTAACCAAGATAAGCAGAGGGTGTCTGCACGGTGTGCACAGCCCCCTCCGACAGATGCAGCGCCATCGGCCAGTTATCGGGTATGGCATTGACAACGTGGGTCAGCCCCGCATGCACCGCTGCCTGTGAAGGCCATACATGTGTGGCTACATAGGGTATGTCTTTCGGCAGGTCACGGAAAACAGGCGTCATCAGTTCAGCAGTTTTCTGGTCGGAACAGTTGTAGCTGAGCTGCCTGAATCCTTCGCTGTTGAGCGGCTCCCACACCAGCTTGTTGAACGGCGGGAACATCTGCGAAAGCCTGGACCCCAGCGAATAAAGGTCATTCTGCCCCGCTATGACCTTGCCGCAGGTGGTATCACTGAAAGAACAAAGGTCGAACCAATAGGGATCATAGCCCAGTGCCCGTGCCGCCGATGCTATCGCCATAGAGATGCGGTAGTGCCCGAACCCCATGCGGATATTGCCGATGATGATGCTCTTGTCATCAAAATGCACGCCCGTTTCGCCTGTTATTTTAAGCTCCTTAACGCCCAGTATATCGCCGATAGCAGGTGCGGGCGAAGCCGAAAGATGATATACCCTGCCCTCATCACTGCCGTACTTGCGCACGAACTTCGCCTTGCTGCGCACAGCCTTTTTGTAGACCGATGCAGGCATTCTGTTACCGAATATGACCCTTGACTTATCCATCTTATTTTCCATAGTACGACCTCCGTATCCTGTCTTTTACGGAAATTTCCGTAAATTATCATAAAAACTATTGACAAATCAGAAAAAATATGATAGACTATCTATCAGTTGATAGTAAGTCTATCACAATTTGGGAGGTTTGTCAAGTGGATAATGAAATATATTCTGATTTTTCTCAAAAAAATTTAAAAAGCAGACGTACCGATCAGGCGGTGATAACAGCGGCAGGTCTGTTCCTTGAAAGGGGCATCGAGGAAGTTAAGATGACCGATATCGCTGATGCGAGCGGTGTGGGCGTTGCCACGCTTTACCGCTATTTCTGCACAAAGTCACGCATGGTCACTGAGGTCATGACCTACCTGTGGAACGAGATAACAGAACTTTTCAGCGGCGTTTTCGATTCTCCCGAATTCATGGGGCAGACAGGACTGAAACAGATAGGCGACATGATGCGCATGTTCATCGTGCTGTACAAGGCGCACGGCGGTTTCATGAGACTTGTGGCTGAGTTCGACAGGTTCATACTGCATGAGGGCATACCAAAAGAAGACCTGTGGAAGTACGAACAGTCGATAATAAACTTCTACCCCGTGCTTGAAAGGGCATATCTCAAGGGGCTGGAGGACGGTTCGGTGAAAAAATGCGACAATTTCAGGCTGTTCTATCTTTCATACGCACATGCACTGCTGGAGATGTGCAAGAAATTCGTGGGCGGCGAGATCCTGCCGTCAGACGATTTTACAAATGCTGAATCAGAATTGCAGACACTCATCGACACCGCACTGGCATTTCTCAAAGCTTGATACTGTTTGTTTACCGCATAAGGAGGTATACTTATGGAGCAGAAAAAGATAGCATCAAATAAGGTACTGTGGATATTTGCCATCGGTCAGCTGGGCTGGTCCACGCTGGCGGGCATAATAACAAACTGGCTGGTAATATTTTACGAAC
>CAMNMO010000295.1 GCA_946544695.1 uncultured Ruminococcus sp.
GACAAGACCGCTGACAACACTGTCACCGTGACCGACATATCTTTCCCGAACGTCGTACAACTCGGTACAGGCAACGGCGAAAATGAGTTCGGCGGGGTGCTGGATTGTATTGACGGTGACGGAAAAATCCACCGAATGACGGTAAGCAGCGATGAGGCGGGTTACCTGCAAAGCGAAGCACGCAAGTATACCGACTGCGGTTTCAGGACGGTGTATTACAGACGTTCGGGGATAATAAAGGAATACAGCTTTGAGGGCATATAACACCCGCTTTACATCGAAGATCAGTCCGATGCGGACAAAGTATTCGGGCAGGTGGAGAGAAGCTGGGAAGTGAAAGACGGCAGGCTTCTGCTGTGCCGACCCGAAAGGCTTAAAAACAACATCGGCTGGGCTGTATACCGCAACGGCGAACTTGTACAGCTTGACCCCTCAAGCCCCCGAGCTTACACTGTAACGGCTGAGTATTATGATAAGCTCGATATTGATGCGCATATAGGCAAGCAAGGCAGCTATGAGATATATCTGGTGTACTGCACGGGTGAAAAAACGCTGCGCATCAGCGACAGCATAGTTTTTGATGTGAATGAAGAACGGGGCGAGCCTGTCAACATAAGGTCCGCCGCTAAAAAAGAGTAAATTATTGGACTTAAAAAGGAGAATTGAAATGGCAAGATCATTCCTTATCGTCGGTATGGGACGTTTCGGCAAGCACATGGCAAAGTCGCTTACTGCGATGGACAACGAGGTACTCGCCATCGACATAAGCGAGGACAGAGTCAATTCGGCGCTGAAATACGTGACCGATGCCCGCATAGGCGATGCGACCGACGAACAGTTTTTAAAGGAACTGGGCATAAACAACTTCGATGTATGTATATGTGCCATAGGCGATAATTTCCAGGCTTCGCTGGAGACTACCTGCCTTATGCACGAACTGGGCGCTAACTATGTTTTCGCCCGTGCAAACCGTGATATACACAAGAAGTTCCTGCTGCGCAACGGCGCTGACGAGGTCATCTACGCTGAGAAAGAGACCGCCGAAAGATTTGCAGTGCGTTTCGGGTCAGAAGGCGTGTTCGACTACTTTAACCTGAATGACAAATATGCTATCTACGAGATAAGCGTACCCGAAAGCTGGGTCGGCAAGAACCTTATCGAATCGAATGTCCGCCAGAAGTACCACATAAACGTACTCGCAGTAAAGCAGGACAACGATTTCAAGATGGCGACCATCGACCACCGCTTCACCGCAGACGAGAGACTGCTGGTAATGGGCACCCCAGACAACATCAGGAAGATGAGAAAGTGATAAACAAAGGGAGTCAGACATTTCCGACTCCCTTTTATTATGCTTGCTTTCACTGTTCGGCAAGAGTGGCGTTTATGTAGTACTGTCTTAAACTGCCGCTTGAATTTCCACGCTGTGCGATGAACTCTACCTTAACCAGCAGCTCATCATTTTTATCATATTCTATGGCTTCCCATTCCTCGTCAGTCAGCCAGAGAAATACCTCTGTCTCAATATCGGAATAAGGTATGCACAGCCAGTTATGGTCGTCGCCGTCATTCTGACGTTCCTTTTCGGTATCACCAAGCGGGTCTGACTTATCCAGTTTCTGACTTGCCTTGACCACAAAGGTCTTGCCCTCCAGGTCGGAGTAAAGCTTGGAATTCTCCCATTCGGGGTGCAGGGCTTCATGGGCTTCTATGACCGCAGAGGGGCTTTCGTAATCTCCTTCGGGACCTCCGCAGGCAGTCACACCCAACGCCATTGCAGCGACCGTTGCCGCTAAGAATAGTTTTTTCATTGTTTTGTCTCCTTCATTATAATATCTATAAAGCCGCCCTGACAGGCAGCAATTTATACCCTTATTTATATTAGCAGAGCAACCTTAATTTTGCCTTAAATTTTCAGCAAAATGGACTTCTCCATACAAAAAGAAACGGCGCTCCCTCGGGAACGCCGCTTTTTTATGCTTTGATTGATGTCAGTTCTCCAGATCTATCTCCATGATAGGCTGGCTTACATCTGCACCTGCGGGTACCATCGGCAGAACGTTAACGTCCTTGTTGATGACAACGTCCACCAGCACAGGTCTGCCATTTGCGGCGTAGTCCAGTGCCTTTTTAAGACCCTCGGTTATCTCATCCTTTTTGGTGATGCGGACGCCCTCGATACCAAAAGCTTCTGCAAGCTTCATGAAATCAGTGCCACGCTCGATGTTGGTCTGGCTGAAACGCTTGCCGTAGAACAGTCTCTGCCACTGGCGCACCATACCAAGAACATCATTCTCGAACACCAGCTCGATAAGGGGTATCTTATGCTTTGCCAGACTTGAAAGTTCGTTGCAGTTCATGAAGAAGCTGCCGTCACCGGCTATATTAACAACCGTTCTGTCAGGGTTGCCTATCTTGCAGCCGATAGCTGCGCCCAGACCATAGCCCATAGTGCCCAGTCCGCCGCTGGAAGCAAAGCTTCTGGGGCACTTGAAGTTGTAATACTGTGCTGCCCACATCTGGTGCTGACCAACTTCTGTGGAGATTATAGCCTTGCCGTCCGTGAGTCTGTCAAGCTCCTCGATGACCTGGTCGGGAAGAACTTCGTCCTCACGCTCGATGGGCTGCATGTGCACCTGATAGTCACGCTTCCAGCCCATGACCTCGTTGTACCACTCGGGATGCTGCATATCGGGCAGCAGCTTGTTCAGCTTTACGATGACATTCTTGACATCGCCTGTAACGTGGTGGTAAACAGAAATGTTCTTGCCTATCTCGGCAGGGTCTATCTCTATATGGATAATATGTGCGTTCTTTGCAAAGGTGTTGGGGTTGCAGAGCACTCTGTCGGAAAAACGTGAACCAAGCACTATCATCAGGTCGCAATTGCTTACAGCCTTTGCCGCAGCTTTTGTGCCGTGCATGCCCAGCATGCCTATGTAGTTTTCGGCAGTATTATCAAAAGCGCACTGACCCATCAGCGACAGGGCAACAGGTGCATTGCACTTTCTTACCAGCTCAGCCATCTCATCGACAGCATCGGCGGAAACAACACCGCCGCCTGCATATATTAAAGGTCTCTCACAGTTTTTGATGAGTTCTGCTGCCTCAGCTATCTCAGCTTCAACAGTATCGGGATCGGTATACTCGTAAGCAAGAGGTGCCTGCTTCTCATACTCTATCATAGCCGCAGTAATATCCTTAGGGATATCTATGAGTACGGGACCCTTTCTGCCTTCATTGGCGATACGGAAAGCTTCCCTGATTATATCGGGCAGCTTTGCGGGATCCTTAACTATATAGTTGTGCTTGGTGATAGGCATGGTTATGCCGCAGATATCAACTTCCTGGAAGGAATCCAGACCCAGCAGATTTCTGGTGACGTTGCCTGTTATAGCCACCAGCGGCACGCTGTCCATATAAGCGGTAGCGATACCTGTTACAAGGTTTGTCGCACCCGGACCCGAGGTCGCCAGAACAACGCCCGTTCTGCCTGTGCTGCGGGAATAGCCGTCAGCCGCATGGCAGGCTGCCTGTTCGTGTGCGGTAATGATATGTCTGATCTTGTCTGAATATTTGTAGAGTGCATCATAGATATTGAGCACTGCACCGCCGGGATAACCGAAAATGGTATCCACGCCCTGTTCCAGAAGGCATTCAACAATAACATCAGAGCCGTTAAGCTGCATAAAACATCTCTCCTTACAGATGTAGTGATCTATTCGTAACTAATTATCTATTATACATTATTTAACTCGGAATGTCAAGCCCTGCGCAGGTCATCGCAAGGAAATCAATTTTTGCATAATATAAAGGTTTGAACATGCATTACGGCTGTAAAATATGGTGTTGAGTGTATTCCCCCC
>CAMNMO010000296.1 GCA_946544695.1 uncultured Ruminococcus sp.
GGGCAAAAATAATTGTATACGAAATGTGTCCGAGAGTGGAAAAATGTGTTTCGGACGGCGGTGATTGTATAACAAATCGGACGGGAATATTAAGGAAATTCGTCTATGTGGAAATTATTTACAGAGGATTTTAAGCGTTGTTGCTAAAATTGTGATTTATTAAACGTTTTCGTTGTGTTATTGTACAAATAGAGTTAAATTGTTTAATTATTGGGGTGGGCAGAATGGCGAGGGGACGGCGAGGTTGGCGGGATATATGGTGGGGTGGGGTCAGAATGGCAAGGTTTACGGCAAAGTTGTTTAGAATGGCAAACAGCAAGGATTAGGTGGGAGCGTATCCGAAGCGTGGGGGCTTGGGGGCTGTGCCCCCATTTTGAATAAGTCTATTTGGCGGGAAGTGGGGCAGGACGGCGGGATATATGGCGGGAAGTGGTCAGAATGGTATGGGGGCACACGGAGTCATAAGAGTATGGCGGATGGCGGGGAAATATCACAATTTATGGACAGAGTTGGGCAAGGATAGGACTTGTAATTATTTATTTCGTGTGGTATAATAAAGTTGTAAGTACAATTTGTTGCGGCGACGTCTGCGCAACGAACTTTTGCGATGGTATGGGCTTATAGCGCCGTTGGGCGAAGTTGGTTGCAGGCAAGGTACGGCGGCGATACGGGCAGGAAGTGCTGACGGACGTGGGCTGAGCTGAGGCGGTGAAAGTCACGGCAATGACGGAAATTTCGGCGGGGACGCTTTAAAGGAGGATAACTATGACTACTAAGGAAATGATCGCACAGGGCAGGACTTTTCTGGGCATTGAATTTGGTTCGACAAGAATAAAGGCTTGCCTGGTGGACGAGAGCCTTGCGCCTGTTGCTGGTGGTTCGCACAGCTGGGAAAACAGACTGGACAACGGTGTGTGGACTTATACAAAGGAGGACATCATCGGCGGGCTGCAAAGCTGTTACGCAGACCTGAAAAAAGATGTTAAGGACAAGTACGGTGTGACGCCCGAAAGGTTCGGGGCAATGGGAATTTCCGCCATGATGCACGGATATCTGGCGTTTGATGAAAAGGACGAACTGCTGGTGCCTTTCAGAACATGGCGCAACACGATGACGGGTCAGGCAGCAGAAAAGCTGACAGGGCTGTTCGGGTTCAACATACCTGAGAGGTGGAGCATTGCTCATCTATATCAGGCGGTACTGAACAAGGAGGAGCATGTGGGCAGGATAGCTCACCTGAACACGCTGGCGGGATATGTACATTTCCTGCTGACAGGCGAGAGGACGCTGGGCGTGGGCGATGCATCGGGAATGTTCCCGATAGAGGGCGGAAGCTGTTACAACGGCACAATGATGGAGAAATTCATGGGTCTTGACGAGGTGAATGCCTGCGGTTGGAAGCTTGAGGAGATACTGCCGAAAATAGTGCAGGCGGGCAACGAGTGCGGAAGGCTGACTGAGGCGGGCGCAAGGCTTCTCGACCCTGAGGGCGACCTGAAAGCGGGAACGGTATTTGCACCGCCCGAGGGTGATGCGGGCACAGGCATGACGGCGACGAATGCAGTCCGCAAGGGCACGGGAAATGTGTCGGCTGGAACGAGCATATTCTCGATGATAGTTTTAGAGCAGCCGCTGAAGGGTCACTATCCGCAGATAGATGTGGTGACTACGCCCGACGGAGCAGATGTGGCGATGGTACACTGCAACAACTGCTGCGGCGAGCTGGACAAGTGGGTGAACATGTTCATAGAATTCTCGAAGCTGGCGGGGGCACCTGTTGACATTTCGGCGGCTTATGAGCTGCTTTACAGGAATGCGCTGAACGGTGCTGCCGACTGCGGCGGAGTTGTGGCATACAACACTATCTCAGGCGAGCCTGTGGTGGGACTTGGCAGCGGCAGACCCGCTTACTACCGTCAGCCCGACAGTGCGATGACGCTGGCTGATTTCTTCCGTGCGGAGCTTTACGGCGCACTGGCTGCGCTGAAGGCGGGCAACGACATTCTGTTTGAAAAAGAGGGTGTACAGCCTAAGAGCATAACGGGGCACGGCGGACTTTTCAAGGTCAGCGGGGTGGCACAGCAGTTCCTGGCAGACGCACTGAACAGCGATGTGAGCGTTATGGCGACCGCAGGCGAGGGCGGCGCATGGGGCATGGCGCTGCTGGCGGCTTTTGTCTGTGAGGGCAACGGAAAAAGTCTGGCTGACTGGCTGGACAAGAGGGCTTTTGCGGGCATGGAGAAGTCTACCGTTTCGGCAAAGGCCGAGGGCTGCGAGGGCTGGAAGAAGTACATTCAGAACTACACTGCGGGGCTTGGTGCGGCTAAGATATTCGGGGAGATCTAGGTCGGTTTTGACGAGGGCGTGCGAGGGCGGCGCATGGGGCATGGCGCTGCTGGCGGCTTTTGTCTGTGAGGGCAACGGAAAAAGTCTGGCTGACTGGCTGGACAAGAGGGCTTTTGCGGGCATGGAGAAGTCTACCGTTTCGGCAAATACTGAGGGCAGCAAGGGCTGGGCAGCTTACATGGCACAGTACCGCAAGGGCCTTGGAGCCGTGAAAGTTCTCGGCGGGATATAAGGAAGGAGCAGGATATGTTCGACGAAAAAATGGTGAAAGCCTTTCAGGAGGCTTTCAGAAACAGCGTGAATGCCCTGAAAGCGGAGCATGACGAGAGATTTTATTACTACGCATTTATCTTTGATGAGGGTATGCACCCCTACATCTCGGCCTGGTCGGAGGAGGCTTACGAGAAGTCCCTCATAGATGACGAGGTATCCGAGAAGGACAAGGGCTGGTGGAAATGGGACTATGCTGACTCACCCTACTGCGCCTACGGCTACGATGAATATTTCGGGGAAGCCGCAAAGCTTCTGGACGAGCGTGCCGAGAGCATGACCGATGACGACCTCTTCGACAAGGACTGGTATGTCCGCATGGAGTCCATGGAGGAAGCCATGAAACGTCTTGATGAGGAGGGCTTTTTCGGCAGGGGCGCTGAGCGTGAGAAAGTGGTGGTCAATGTGGAGCAGGCACCACCTGACGGCAGGGAAAGAGAGCGTGCTGTGCGCCTCAACCCGACCACGGCACTGCTGGAGGACTACCTTGAATACTGCGAGGACGAAGAGGAAGAATAGCTATATGAACGGCAGAGAAACCATGATCGCACATATAAAAAAAGAATATGATGTACTGCCCGAGTACCTCTGGGAGGGGGACTTTGACACGGCGGTGTTCAGGCACAACGACACGAAGAAGTGGTTCGGGATAATGATGAAAGTCAAGTGCAGCACCCTGGGTATCGAGGGCGAAGGCACCGCCGATGTGCTGAACGTGAAGTGCGACCCGCTGCTTGTGGACATACTTGTGCAGAAGCAGGGCTTCATGCGGGCTTATTACATGAACAAGAGGTTATGGATAAGCATTCTGCCTGACAGGGTGGAAGATATCGGCGAGGTCTACGGGCTGATAGAACAAAGCTTTGAGCTGACGGACAAGAAAAAGGGGAAGAAGGACAAGGCAGTCAGGGGCTGAATCACGGAAATCAATTTTTGCATAATACAAAGGTTTGAACATACATTACGGCTGTAAAATATGGGGAGAATACACAAAATACAGCTTTGTTTTGTCAAAATTGATTTCCGTGGGGCTGAATGACGTCGATTATGGCGAGGGCGGCGCACACGTTGTCGGGGGAACACGGCAAACGGGGGCGGCAAAGTCATGATGGTATGGCGGAGTTCACACGAAGTTATGATAATTATTTGATAATATGGTCATCCCGCTGAAACATCATACTAAACAGCCTTTCGGCGGGCATTATATTAAACGACATAGATTTTCTGACTTATCCCGACCACACCGCCA
>CAMNMO010000297.1 GCA_946544695.1 uncultured Ruminococcus sp.
GCATATCCTCGATCTCTTTCTTCATAGCCTCGACCTTAGTATTGCAGTCAAAAGCATTGTTTTCTGCATCAGTCTTCTTGGACTTCAGCTCATCGATCTTCTTATTATTAAGTGCGATCTGCTCCTGAGCAAACTGCTTCATTTTCTCCAAAGCGCTCATGCCTGGATATACCTCCTTTATTTCTTCATTTGTATTGTCTGAAGTATCATCAAATCCTATTTCAGGGATATCTTCAACGGGTTCAGGTGCCTTAGTGAGCTCCTTCTCAAGCTCCTCAGGACTTACAGATTCAATAGACGGTATCTCCAGCACTTCATCTTCAGGAACATCATCTATCAGGCTGACCTTATGAGAATCAGCTTCAGCAGTATCGCTGCTGACTTCTTCATCAGGCAGCAGACTTACCTTATGCTCAACTACCTCGTCCTTCTCAATAATGGGAGGAAGATTAGCTTCTTCAACAGCCTTTCTCAGCAACTCTGCCTCATCAACGACTTCTGTCTCGACAGCAGCTTCCGCAGCGGGCTCGGTGACCTCAGGCTCAGCAGAAGCAGGTGCAGGTTCTTCAACAGGCTTTTCCTCCAGCGGTTTATTGTCAACAAGACCATAGGAAGCCGAAACAGGCTTGGGGTCATCACGCTTGGAATATGTAGGAGGAGTATACTTTGGTCTGGTAGCCTTAGGCTGCTCAGCTTCAAGTCCTGTTGCAAAGTTTGCAAACTTGTTCTCCTCAGGATCGGGCTCCTTGGGAGGCTCAGGCTTCTTATTAGCCTCAACTCTCCTGAAATGCTCATCCATAACATCACGAACAGCCTGTATATCAGCCTTTGTCTTATTAAAGAACTCAGCTGTATCGCTGACACCTCTGCCGTTTTTCAGCATCTTTGCGATACCGACGGAAGTCTTATCAATAAATCCTTCTTCATTCATTTCAAGATTAACGGTAACAGGCTCAGAATGCTCTTCCTTATCCTTGTTGCCCCTTTTCAGGAAAGGTACACCCGGGAATTTTCCTTTGCTGCTCTTTTCGGTCTTTTCCTCAACAGCAGAATGATCTATCTGGGGCTGAACATAAGTCTGATAATCAGGGAAATACTTCTCAACTATACCTATGATATTGCCCTTAGGTATCTCCATATTTCTGGAGATCTCCTCAAAAGAATAGCCCTCCTTATAAAGACGGACTATCTTTTCGTTAGTACTTTCTTGCTTCTTAGCCAAAACAATCAATCCTTCCATGCAAATTACGGTATCACACCTTATAACTGCTCATACACCTGGCAGTTGATACCGTTCTCATCGCTCTATTACATTATACAATATTTGAATTAAAATGTCAATACAATTTGTCAAAATTCCCGACATTTATTTAACATTTTTCTTTAGGTAATATATTTATATTTGTCAGAAACATAATATTCACATATAACAAAAGTGTATTACACCTTTCGTGCATTCTTCACAAAGTCAGAAATTTTATTACGGTTTTTACCTTTTCCGTCATTATTTTCCACTCCCGAAGACACATCGACAGCATCAGGACGCACCCTTTTTACGGCATCTAAAACGTTATCGGGATCGAGACCGCCTGCCAGTATGAACAATTTGCCGTCACGCTCGATATCATCAAGCAATGCCCAGTCAAACGACTTTCCGCTTCCGTATTCGGCAGCATCAAACACATAACCGCAGACCTTTTCTGCACGACGGTATTTTTCGAGTTCATCTATATCAGTTACATTAAAAGCCTTTAAAACAGGCAGTTCTGCGGCTTCATAAGCATCATCGTCCAGCTTGCCGTGTACCTGTATGTAATCAAAGCCCGCATCATTTATCATCTTTATCTGACTGACAGTCGGCGATACGGTCACAGCACATTTTTTTATATTCTCCGAAAGCCCGCCCATTATGCTTACTGCCTGTTCAATAGTGACATTTCGCCTGCTTTTAGGAAAAAACACCACCATGCCCGCCATATCAGCGCCGCTTTCCGAAACGTAAGCTGCATCTTCAACAGATGTCAGCCCGCATATCTTGACTTTTACGGACATTTTTATCACCCCTCATCCGCATCGGTTCACGTTTCGTTAATCATTATAGCACATTATATTCGTATTTTCAAGGTCAATTATATAGATTAACTGAAAAATAAAGTTAATATTTTATGAACGCAGCTGTTTCCCACAAGTAAATCCACAACGTTTTCGTAAATATTCTGTTAAGCACCCCAACGATCGATTTAATATCCTCATGTTACTTAAAATAATTAAAATGTGCCTATTTTAAAGGTTTTTGATTTGTAAAAGAAGTACAATCAAACACTTAATTTTGACTAACCGTTGTAATATTCTTAGAACTTTTAACATAACGCTTGATTTTTAAGTCAGATGTTGTATAATATTATATGAGAAATGAGACAAAATGCAGTTTGATACCGGGGTGATAAGTTGAACGATAATTTCAAGCTCATAAAACAGTCTTATGATAAAGTTGCTGATCTGCTAAAATTTGATGAGAGCGAGCTTAGCAGAGCGATAAAACCCGTTGCCGAAAATTACGGTGCGGCTAAGATCACACTTGAGATACCGCTCAGATTCAATGGCAGACAGACCTTTTACTTATACGGTGATGAATGCACGGAAGTCAACGGCACACAGGTAGTCACTTATGAAGGTGATCCCGGTGCGGGCGGAAAGACCATTATCAGCTGGGTCTGCAAAGAAGGACATACTTGGTCTGAAGATGACATAGATGATATAAATTATATCTGCAAGACCGCATGTATCCTTTCGGAAAAGATAAGGCTGGGTGCGATGGCAAACAGCTATTATTATATGGATACCATAACGGGTGTCAGCAATATAAACGGTCTCGGAAGATTCGTAGGGCAGCTTATCCGCCGTGGGAAGACCGATGAATATGGATTTGCTTTCATAAACGTTGTGGGTTTCAATTATGTCAACAAGAAGGTCGGCTTCAAAGTTGGCACAAAAGTAATGAAGATGTACGCTTCAAAGCTGAAAGAACAGCTGAATAAGGACGAATTCATTGCAAGACCAGGCGGAGATAATTTTGTCATAGCTTTCAAGAAAGAAAATCTTGAGAGGATACTGAAGCTGATAGACGGAGTAGTTATCAGGATAAGGGTCAACTGCACCACGATAAAGTTCAATCTTGCGGGACGTGCAGGCATCTATATGGTAAACAATCCCGAAAAGCCCTTTGAGAAGATAATGAGTTATCTTTCCAACAGCATCAATTATGCAAAGAACTATTCACGCACCAATGTTGTTTTCTACAACAAGGACGTTGAACATAAAGTTATCGAACACAGAGAATTCTGCCAGAAATTCAGGGCGGGCGTTGACAAGGGTGAATTTTTTGTTGTATACCAGCCAAAGGTATTCACCAAAGACAATACCCTTTACGGCGCAGAAGCACTGGTAAGATGGAACAACGACGGCAGAGTCATCTATCCGGGTGAGTTCGTTGAGATATTTGAGAAGGAACACCTGATAGCAGACCTGGATTTCTACGTGCTGGAACACACCTGCAAAAGTATCAGGGAATGGCTTGACAGCGGTCTTGACCCTGTGAAGATATCGGTCAATTTCTCAAATGACCATCTCGGTGATGAAGAACTGATCGAACGCATATCAATGATAGTTGACAGATACAACATCGACCATTCGCTCATCGAGATCGAAATGACCGAAACAGTCGATGTAAATGAGATAAACCAGCTGCTTTCTTACGTTGACGGACTTCACAAAAACGGCTTTACTGTTGCCATAGATGATTTCGGTATAGGCTATTCGTCACTGCTGATGCTCCAGACAATATCTGTTGAT
>CAMNMO010000298.1 GCA_946544695.1 uncultured Ruminococcus sp.
AGACCTTTCTTGGTCATATCAGCCATAAGCTTGCGTGGAATGCGGAAGCTTTTATACAGCCCTGTGATGTATCTGTTTTTGTCAGGGTGAGTATGCGCCCAGATGATCATGACAGCAGCCTCGATGAACTTAGCGATGACGGTGGCTATGGCAGCACCCCTGACACCCATTTCGGGCATGCCGAGCTTACCGAAGATAAGCCCGTAATCAAGCACAAGGTTGACGCCCACCGCAGACATCGAAGCGACCATCGGCACGGTAGTCTCGTGGCATTCACGGATAACGCTGGCGTAGGGCTGACCAAGTGAAAATGGTATCAGACCTATTATCATGATCGACATGTATGCTTTGCCGCTTGCCATAGTAAGGGCTATTTTGTCGGCGGGGTCGTCCTTGCTGATAAACAGCGAGATCAGCTGTTCATCGAACAGCCCCAGTATCAGTGCGCCTATCACAAAGATCGCAGCGCATATCATCACCCTGAAACGCACTGTCTGCTTCTGACCCTCGGCATCCTTTTTGCCGAAGAACTGTGCGCCGAAAATACCGGGACCCGACACAGCGCCGAACAAGGTGATATTGAAAACGAATATAAACTGGTTGACTATGGAAACACCGCTCATCTGTTCGGTGCCTATCTGACCGACCATGATGTTATCGATCATGCTGACAAAATTCGTGACAAGGTTCTGAAGTATCATAGGCACCACCATGCGCAGTACCCTTTTATAGAATCCCTTGCTGCCGATATATTTTTCCTTGAATCTTACAAGCATTCTGTATCTCCCAAAAACTCTCTCTTTAAAAACTGTGTAAGTGATATTATAGCACATCTAATGGAATAATGCAAGCGTTCATGCGCAGAAAGGAATAATATGGTGATCATGAGTGCAGTCACCAAAAGCAAATTGAAAGTAACTATCAATTGTGAATTTAGTGTTAAACATCGGAAAAGATGATTGACTTTTATCATAAATCATGATATGATATCAAATTGAAAGTTACTTTTAAATTGTGCAAAAGGGGCTGAGAATGATGATAAACAGAAAACAGCGTATATTTGCGTTTATAGCCGCAATGGTCCTGGGCATTGTCATTCTCGGGGCGCTGACTTTCATCTCACTGGGCGCTGAACATGAGTGCAACGGTGCAGGCTGCCATGTATGCGAAATGATAAAGCAATGCAAAAAACTCGTGGCCATGGTGGGCGGGGCTGCACCTGGCTGCCTTATATTTATTGCGGCTTTGCGGATCTTGAAGGACATATTGCAGGATATCGCAACTTCGATAAGATCGGATACACTTATATCAATGAAAGTGGAGCTTCTGGATTAGATACAGACTTTTTACCGAAAAAAATGAAACAACTATGATCTGATACGGAGGTACTTAAAATGTTTGATATAAAGAAAATAGCAGCTGCTGCGGTCTCGCTGACAATGGCACTTTGTCTTGCGGGATGCAGTGACTCAAAAATCACTGACAAAGCGGCAGATACTTCATCAAAGGGAAAAAAACTGAGTGTGGTATGCACGATCTTCCCTGAATATGACTGGACAAAAGAGATACTTGGCAGCAATGCTGAAAACACGGATATTACCTATCTGCTGGACAGCGGTGTTGACCTGCACAACTATCAGCCTACTGCTGAGGACATACTTAAAATATCAAATTGCGACATGTTCATTTACGTTGGCGGAGAGTCTGATGAATGGGTGGAAGGTGTGCTTGCTGAGGCTGACAACAAAGATATGAAAGTTATCGAACTGCTCGACCTGATAGGCAGCAACGCCAAAGAAGAAGAGGTAAAAGAGGGAATGCAGGCAGAGGAAGAAGAAGAGGAAGAGGGCGAAGAAGGCGAACCCGAATACGACGAACATGTATGGCTTTCTCTGAGGAATGCAGAACTTATCTGTGCTGAGATAGAAAAAAGTCTGGCTGAACTTGACCCTGATAATGCCGAAAGCTACAAGACGAACCTTGACGGTTACACAGCAAAGCTTGAAAGTCTGGACAATGATTTTAAAGCACTGGCAGAAAGCAGCGGCGATAAAGCACTTATCTTCGGTGACCGCTTCCCTTTCAGGTATTTTACAGATGATTACGGTTTTGATTATTATGCGGCATTTGTCGGCTGTTCGGCTGAGACTGAAGCAAGCTTTGAAACGATCGCTTTCCTTGCACAGAAAGCTGATGAACTGAATGCCGACACCATATACACCATTGAAAATTCCGACGGCAGGATAGCACAGGCTGTTATAGATGCGACAGCAAACAAGGATCAGAAGATAGCTGTTCTTGATTCGATACAGTCGGTATCGGGCAGTGAAATTGAAAACGGCACGACCTATCTTAGCATCATGCAGTCAAACTACGAAACACTGAGATCAGATATCAGCGAAAATATCACACCGCAGCCCTGAGTCAGATAACTGCAAAGAAATATCCACATAAAGAAAAATGCCTTTCTGCGAATCACCGAGAAAGGCATTTATTATTTTCATTCAGCTGAACTCTTGACAGTTGACGAGATAACAGAAATATCGGTAACAGTTATGCTTTCATCGTGGTTGACATCAGCACGTTCAAGGGGCTTGTTTTCAAGCAGCTTTATTCCCTTAACATGTGCAGCCGTCATTGAGAGGTCAGTTACATTTACATAGCCGTCGCCGTTGATATCTCCGACTATGACGCTGCCTGCACGGGAAAGCAGTTCAAGGGAGAGTATATCCTTAGCTTCACTGCTTTCGCAGCCGGTTGCCACGGACATATATGTCTTGCCGTCATGCTTATAGGCAGTGATGAGACATCTGCCTGCATTGGCAGTGAAACCTGTTTTCATGCCGACCACGCCTTTGCAGAAATAGGGCGACTCGGGGTCCAGAAGATTGTTTGAATTGCTCCATATCTTGGTCTGACCCGATTCAAGCACGACTGTGGTATTCTGTGTATTGACTATCTCGCTTATCATGGTGTCGTTATAAGCCCTCAGAGAAGCTTTCAGCAGGTCGTGAGCAGTGGTATAATGTTCGGGGTCATCCCAGCCCTCGGGGTTGGCAAAATGAGTATTTTCCATGCCGATATCTGCGGCAAAATCATTCATCAGACCCACAAAGCACTTGACCGCTTCCTCATCTGTCATTTCCTTATCGGGGAAAGCCTTGCGTGCGGTGTTTACTGCTATGGTATATGCAGCATCGTTGCCCGACGGCAGCAGCAGCCCGCAGAGAAGGTCGTGAAACTTTATTTTTTCGCCGTTATAGATATAACACAGGCTGGAATCATAATGGACCATGCCCACCTCGGGTCCCACACTGATGATGTCGTCCTTATCAAAATACTGTTCAGCCACCTGAGCAGTTATCAGCTTTGTCAGACTTGCGGGGGCTATACGGCTTTCGATACTGTCACGGTAAATGATAGCATCATCTTCGATACAGTAAAGCAGTGCCGAAAGGCAGTAAGGTGCGGTTATCTGACCTTCTCCGCCAACAGTATAGCCGAGATTCTGTATGGTATCAAAACCGTTGTACTGCGACTCTACCACAACATTATCAGCGTAAGCGGACAAAACAGACGAAACAGCGCCGAATGCCAGCACAGCAGTCAGCAGTGCCGACGTTAACCTTTTTATATACATGTTATTCCTCCATTTGATATAACTTATTTAACAAAAATCCATAAAGTAAATTATACTACATTTTTCTGCCATTGTCAATATGTGGCAGCCGATAAATGCAGCTGTACAGCGCATATCAGGCAAAGACAATGACTGAGATAAGGTCGGGAATGACACGGAAATCAATTTTGACAAAACAAAGCTGTATTTTGTGTATTCTCCCCCGCCG
>CAMNMO010000299.1 GCA_946544695.1 uncultured Ruminococcus sp.
AGCCGTTCTCTTGCTGCATGCGAGGGTGCTGTGCTCATCGTTGATGCTTCGCAGGGTATCGAAGCGCAGACGCTGGCTAACACCTATCTTGCCATCGAGCATGACCTTGAAGTGCTGCCTGTTATCAATAAGATAGACCTGCCCTCAGCTGACCCCGACCGTGCCTGCAATGAGGTGGAAAACGTCATAGGCATACCCGCAATGGACGCTCCCCGCATATCTGCAAAGATGGGCACGAACATCAAGGAGGTGCTGGAGCGTATAGTGACAGATATACCTGCCCCGAGTGCCGATGACGATGCGCCTCTCAAAGCGCTGATATTTGACAGCTATTATGACCAGTACAAGGGCGTTATCATCTATGTGCGTGTCATGGAAGGTCATATAAAGGCGGGCGATACCATCAGGCTCATGGCTGCACAGGCTGAATTCCAGACAGTTGAGGTGGGCTATATGGGCGCTAAGGACCTGGTACCTGTGGGCGAACTGCATGCGGGCGAGGTCGGCTACATCACTGCTTCCATCAAGGATATAGGCGATACCCGTGTGGGTGATACAGTGACCAATGCCGAGCGTCCCTGTGCTGAATCACTGCCGGGCTATAAAAAGGTCAACCCGATGGTGTTCAGCGGTATATACCCCGCTGACGGTGCAAAGTACGGTGACCTGCGTGATGCTCTCGAAAAACTCATGCTCAACGATGCTTCGCTTTCGTTTGAACCCGAGACTTCCATCGCACTGGGCTTTGGTTTCCGCTGCGGCTTCCTGGGACTGCTGCACATGGAGATAATACAGGAGCGTCTTGAACGTGAGTACAACCTTGACCTTATTACCACCGCACCTTCTGTTATCTATAAGGTAACGCTGACAAGCGGCGAGGTCAAGTATATAGATAACCCCACGAATTTCCCCGACCCCGGTACTATTGCTTCTGCGGAAGAACCTGTGGTCAACGCACATATCTATACACCTTCGGATTTTGTCGGCAATATCATGGAACTCTGCCAGGACAGGCGTGGTACATTCGTTGATATGCAGTATATCGACGAAAACCGTGTTGACCTGCATTATGTGCTGCCGCTCAACGAGATAGTGTATGATTTCTTCGATGCACTGAAATCCCGCACAAGGGGCTATGCGTCGTTTGATTATGAGTTGAAGGGCTATGCACAGTCAAAGCTGGTCAAGCTGGATGTTCTGCTGAACGGCGAGATAGTCGATGCGCTTTCCTTCATAGTTCACGAGGACAAGGCTTATGCCCGTGGCAGAAGGCTGACAGAGAAGCTGAAGGAGAATATCCCGAGACAGATGTTTGAAGTGCCTGTTCAGGCTGCGATAGGCGGCAAGATAATCGCCCGTGAGACCATCAAGGCACTGCGCAAGGACGTGCTTGCCAAGTGCTACGGCGGTGATATCACCCGTAAGAAGAAGCTGCTGGAGAAGCAGAAGGAAGGTAAGAAGCGCATGAGACAGCTTGGCACGGTGGCAGTGCCGCAGGAAGCTTTCATGAGTGTGCTGAAGCTGGACGACTGACAAAGGAAGTGAAGAGCAATGGAAGCATTGATAATACTGGCAGTCATCATTGTGCTGCTTGTTATCCTGGGTGTCTCGGCAGAAGCCATCATGCTGGGCATTATGGCGCTGATGGCACTGGGAATGCTGTTGCTGTTCGGATTTTTCATCTACTGCATATTCAGGCTGCTGCGATGTGAAAAGACGGACGGCAGGCTGTCAAAGGTCGAACATCACCCTAAGTACGGTTACGGAACGCCCTGCTACATGATAGGCGGCGAAGAATACGATAATGTGTTCCCCTGTGAGGTCGTGATGAAAAAACGGCTTTACAGCGAGGGGCGTGAGTGCGTGCTGAGGCTGGACAGAAAGCGTGGCAAGGTGTTTGACGGCAATGCGGTGATAAGTTCGGTGGCTGGCGTATTCCTGAGCGGCGCTTCATTTGCCATGATAGTCATTCAGATCGTGAATATGTTCGGCACATCAAGCATATCATTATTCAAGTAGATCACCTTGACAGAAAATGCTGTCAAATATAAAGATATATCGGAACAAAGAGGGAGTAAAATGCTGGATCTGAGAAGGTCTATGAAGCTGGCTATCGGCTTCGGACTGACGGGCGCTGTTCTCATGCCCGTATTATATGAGATATATGCCAATATATCAACAGGCATCGGTCTGCTGATGGTGCTGATATGGGTGCTTTTTGCAGGTATCAAGTTTTCAGGGCTGACATTCAAGGAAGCTGTTATCGGTATCACCTGCACCATAGCTTACAGCGGCATACTTGGCTTTGTGTGCTATCTGGGCATACATCCTGTGGTGATGGATACGCTGGTAAAGCATTCGGTGTATTTTCAGCTTGGGATAGAAGCGAAGCTGATCTTCGTATTGTTCAGCTTTATCATATTTCTGGGCATGTATATGGTGTGGCTGATACGTTTCCTTATCCGCAAGACCATTGAAAAGTTCAGGAAAAACAGTGAAAAAGCAGGGGAGTACATAGATAACGCCTTTAATGACGGGGAGGACTGAAATGATCGGCATATATGTTCATGTACCTTTCTGCCTGAGGAAATGTCCTTATTGCGCCTTTTATTCGGTGAAGTTCGATGAGGTGACAGCACAGCGCTACACAGAAGCTGTCTGCCGTAATATTGAAGTTTATGCGGGTAGGGGCATAACAGCCGATACCCTGTATTTCGGCGGCGGCACACCGTCGCTGCTGACTGCTGAACAGACGGGCAGCATCGTTGAAAAATGCAGACAAGTTTTTCTGCTTGATGCCGCTGAGATAACCCTTGAAGCTAATCCCTGTACCGTTGATGAAAACAAACTGAATGCGCTGAGACAGGTCGGCGTCAACAGGCTTTCCTTCGGGATACAGTCAGCGGATAACAGCAGGCTTGGCTTTCTGGGCAGGCTGCATGACTACGAAACAGCAGTCAGTGCAGTGGAAACGGCGGCAAAGGTCGGTTTTGACAATATATCGGGCGATATTATGCTTGGTGCGGCAGGCGAGGACTGCGGGAGTATCAGGGAAACAGTCAGGTCGCTGTGCAGTCTGCCGCTGAAACATATCTCCGCATATATGCTGAAGATCGAGGAAGGAACGCCGTTTGACAATGACAAGGTAAAAAGCATGACAGCTGATGACGACCTGATGAGCGATCTTTATCTTGCTGCGGTCGATGAACTGGAAAGTCACGGCTTCAGGCAGTATGAGATATCAAATTTTGCTTTGGAAGGCTATCAGTCAAGGCATAATAACAAATACTGGCTGGGCGAAGAATATCTCGGGTTCGGTGCGGCGGCACACTCCTTTTTCGGAGGAAAGAGATCCTGCTGTCCGTCCGATGTGCAGCGTTTTATCGAAAGCCCCGTGCAGCCCTGTGAGGTGACTGAGGAGTCGCCTGATGCGGCAGAGGAATATATCCTGCTGGGTCTGAGATTGAGCAAAGGTATTTCACTTGATAGGATAGAGGAGTTGTTTTCTGCTGATGCTGCGGCAAGACTGCTGCGTTTGGCAGAGACCTATTCAAAGTATGGGCTTGTAGTTGTCTGTGACGGCGTGATAAGCCTGACAACAAAGGGCTTTCTGGTATCAAACAGCATCATTTCCGAACTTATCGATGCGGTGCAATAGTTGAGAATAACTAAAATAATGCAGTCAAAGTTGTGCAGTGCTACGATTTGGCTGCTTTGTTGTTGTAAATAGAGGTGAAAAGTGGTATAATTATTTGGTTAAAAGATGTTTAGTAAACGGCGTGTAAGCAGGATAATATATGCCGTTTGATATATCACTGCTTTCTGTCAGTG
>CAMNMO010000300.1 GCA_946544695.1 uncultured Ruminococcus sp.
CTTTCAGACCTGTTTCTTCTTCCAGCTCCTCAGCTTCCTCCAGCACCGCCAGTGAATGGGTGATGGGCAGGTAAGCTATCTTCACGGTGTTATCACCGCCCTTATCCTCCTTTCCGCAGGAAACGGCGGAAAATGCCAGTGTCAGTGCAAGAAACGCCGCAGTTAGTTTTTTCTTCATTTTACATTCTTCCTTTCATTATCATGACTTCATCATGTTGTATTTTGCGGGAAATTCAGCAAAGTAAAGTTTTTAGTATTATTTTCATATTTTTCCTATCACTTTACTATGTTTTGACTGTATTTAATATACATCAAAATCCCCCCGCTGTCAAGTATATGCCTTACCCCTCACCCTAAAATCAGTCAACCGACCACAATTATCTAAAATCGCACACCTCTGATTGTTAGTTTTATACAAATCCTTTTCCCAATTACATCAGCCGTCAGCAGCCAACATTTTGCATGGCAGTTGCAAACGGCGCTGTTTCGGGAAAAATCGGTCAGCAAAAAACATTGCAAAGTAATAAGACCTGCCAAAGAAAACCAAAGCGGGCATCTGCCCATTTTTGCACCCGAAGAAACAATATGTGTCCCACGACGCTGCCGCTTAGCAGCTTTGCTGATGTTATAAAGTGAAGCGCATTTCGCCGGTCGTGACACGCTCGGAAATAACATATCAGCAAACGAAAGCTCGTGGGGTAAACGCAGCGCAGTCCGCCAACATTGCGCAGCAAGCCCCACCATACCATAACAATGCGTACACTGGTGATCTGACTAAAAACCTCAGCTCAATTTTTGCTGTTTAAATGGAACCAAAAAATAACTATATTTTAAAAATTTATATCTGTTTTTCCCATTGACTTATTGACGTGAATGCCTGTTTATGCTATAATATATTTGATTTGCGTGGTCATCGGCTTTGATATGATGACCTGAAAGGAAGTATGGAAATATATGGACAAAATAAGACCCGGTTTTAAGAGATTCGTCGCAGGAATGCTGGCTGTTCTTCTGGCGGTGCCCGCAAATGCAGGCGGAGCTTTCTTTTACGAGAACTCCATGTCTGCTTATACCGAAAACGATATCGGCAGGGCTTGCGACGATGAAACGACAGGCGGTGAGGATATACCGATAACGACCGATGATGAAACGACAGGCGGTGAGGATATCCCGATGACCACCGACGATGAAACAACAGGCGGTGAGGATACCCCGATGACCACCGATGATGAAACATCAGGCGGTGAGGATACCCCGATGACCACCGACGCTGAAACAACGGGCGGCGAGGATATCCCGATGACTACCGACGCTGAAACAACAGGCGGTGAGGACGAGCCGCAGAACACTTACGGCTTTATTTTGGTTACTTCCGATGAAGATGTTATCGATAAGACAGGTGAGATATCCCCTGATAAAGCGCAGGCATGGCTTGCTGAAAATAGCCGTGATATCACAGCCATTGACCCTGACTATGATGGTGACCGTTATTTCTTTATCAGGTATAACGGAAGCTATTATTATTTATCGGTGGAGCACGGGCATTTTGACGAAGCTTATTTCTCGGACAACGAGCTGAGATGGAATGCTTTGACAGACGACGAGGTAATGGATATTATCTCGGCGCTTGTGTCCTCTAATGAGCAGGTGTTCATCTGGAAAGATGATACACAGCATTCGGTCAGCCTGACATTTATTGAAGCCAAAGGCCCTGACTGTACCGAAGCGGGAAATATCGCATACTGGTATGATCCTGAGAATGACAGATATTTTTCTGATAAAAACGGCAAGAACGAGATAACAAAGGCTGACACTGTTATTGAGCCAAAAGGTCACACTGTCGGCATAACTGTTATTGAAAATCAGACAGAGCCTTCATACTTCCATGCAGGCGGGTATGATGAGGTAGTATATTGCAGTGAATGCGGCGAGGAGATCAGCAGACAGCACATCACTGTACCGACACTTAAATACAAGGCTCCGTTTGTGAAATATTCAAAGGGCGTAAAGTCTGTAAAGCTTAGCTGGGAAGAAGTCAGCGGTGCGGAAAAGTATGGTATTGCAGGCTACGTCAACGGCAGATGGATACTGCTTTATGAGTGTGACGATACTTCGTTTATCATGGACGGACTTACCGAAGGAAAAGAATACTGGATCTCGGTCATAGTTATGTCGGAAGGCAGATGGGTGAAAGATTTTTCCAACGCCAGAAATGTAACGCCCCAGATCACTGCGGGCAAGTACCCCGTTTTGCAGTCAGTCGAACATAACGCACCAACTCACCAGTTCAAGCTGAACTGGTCAGCGGTCGATGGTGCCCAGCAGTACGGCATTGCTGTCTACCTGAACGGCAAATGGAAAGTTGTTACGCAGGATATCCCCGCTCACAGGACAAGCTATATCTCGCCTAAACTGAAAGCAGGACAGACCTATACTATGGTCATCTGTGCTAAGGTTGACGGCAGATGGGTAACAAATTATCTTAATTCAAGGGCATTCACCGTTACAGTTCAGCCTGAAGTACCGCTGGCTGAAGGTCCTTATGAAAGCGATGACTTTGAATTCTCGGGGAATGTGTATATCGTCGGTGATTCCACCGTATGCAACTACAAACCCGAAAATACCCTGACTAAAAACAGCTGCGGCTGGGGCATGAAGCTGGCAGAACAGTTCGATAACGTGAACGTTACAAACCTTGCAAGGGCAGGCAGAAGTTCACGCAGCTTCATGAAAGACGACGAGTATGCGACAATGTGTGAATCCATCGGCAAGGGTGATTACCTGTTTATACAGTTCGGTCACAACGATGAAAGAACATCAGAGCCACAACATTCAGCATACCCTAACCGTGACCTTTCCACCATTGACAATAACGGCTTGGATCCCAACGGACAGTACTCCTATGAATGGATACTGCTGAACAAGTACGTAAGGGTGGCACAGCAAAAGGGTGCGACCGCAGTGCTGGTAACACCTATCACCAGACGTCAAGAAAACGGGCTGCCCGACTATGAGGGTCATACCGAATATGCTGAGGCTATCATAAAACTGGGCAAGAAATATAATATCCCCGTAATAGATATGACGACCAAGACCAAAGACCTTTATTATGCCCTTTACAGTGAGGGCGGCGCCGAAGCTACCGCAGAGCTGCATTGTTACAGTGATGCTGCAAGGACTACCATCGACAACACACATCTGAGTGTGAAGGGAAGTGAGATCATTGCGGGAATGATAGCTGAGGAGACTAGGACACTTGATCTGAAAATAGCCGAAAGACTGAAATAAACATTTGCAGTATATATAAAGCCGAAGGAACTCTTTCGGCTTTTTTATTATGAAAAAACGGTAAAACCCATAGCCAAAAATCAAATGATCAAAACCTGCCAAAGAGACAAGGCGCTCGGTCAAGGTGCAAAAGCGACTAGGCAATACAATGAATACCAGCAGCCAAAACGTCCCCCAAAATGCCAAAAACAACAAGCGGCAGAGCACAAATAATCGTGCTTCTCACAACGCTACCCGCCTACCCATCGAAACAGCGGCGCATTTAGATTCAGACGTAAATAACTGTTTTATAATCATGCGGTAGAACAAGTGATACACAAAAAAAAGTCCGCAAACGAAACGTTTACGGACTTTAGTGGCTCCCCCTGCCCGGCTCGAACGGGCGACAACTCGGTTAACAGCCGAGTGCTCTACCGACTGAGCTAAGGAGGAATATAGAGATATGACTGACACGAAAGCATCAGTCATATCAATTTTGTGTCGGCGACAACTTATTTTTCCGGGCGGTCGCCCGCCGAGTATTTTCAG
>CAMNMO010000301.1 GCA_946544695.1 uncultured Ruminococcus sp.
GATAGCTGTGACTTTTCTTGAGGCGCACAGACCCTCACCGCTGAACTCTGTGATACTTTTTGACAGGCACGGCAGGAACGTGCTGCACTATTCAAAGGTGCATATATGCGCTTTTGATGCAGAACGTGTGCTTTCATCGGGCGATGATTTTTATGTCACGGACCTTGACACTGCAAAGGGAAAGATCAGGGTGGGCACGATGATATGCTTTGACAGAGAATTCCCCGAAAGCGCAAGGATACTCATGCTTAAAGGTGCAGAACTTATACTTGCGCCGAACGCTTGTCCGATGGAGATAAACAGGCTTTGCGCACTGCGCACAAGGGCTTACGAGAACATGCTTGCGGTGGCGACCTGCAACTACCCCGCAGGTCAACCTGACTGCAACGGGCAGTCTACGCTGTTTGACGGCGTACCGTGGGTGCCCGAGGAGGACGGCGTGCGTGACATGTGCGTGTTCAAAGCGCCCGAGGAAGCAGGGGTATACACAGCCGAACTCGACCTTGCGCTGCTGCGCAGACACAGGTGTGAAGATGTGATGGGTGATAAGTACAGGCAAAAAGGTAAATACGCAGCACTGCTGTAAGTATGACAGGAATATTTGTAAAACGGAGGATATATTTATGAAAACACTATCAATGGGAGAGATATATACAGCTGATGAACTTGACAGGCAGCTGAACAGATACCGTGCCGCAGCAGCGGAGTTTGAAAAGCTGTTCGGTGAAAAGCCGAGCGCATTTTTCTGCGCCCCAGGACGCACCGAAGTGGGCGGCAACCACACAGACCACAATCTTGGCTGTGTGCTTGCAGCGGGAGTTTCGCTGGATATCATCGCTGCGGTAGTTCCCACCGACGACGGCATGATAACCGTAAAGTCAGAGGGCTTTCCCACCGATACTGTTGACATCAGCGATACAGCTGTCAGGGAAAACGAGAAGAACACATCTGCCTCGCTGATACGTGGCATGGCGGACGGTTTTGCAAAGAACGGTCACAAGGTGGGCGGCTTCAGGGCTTATTCCACCTCTGAGGTGCTTCAGGGATCGGGGCTTTCGTCATCGGCGGCTTACGAAGTCCTCATAGGCACCATTCTCAACGGTCTTTACAACGGCGGCAGTGTCAGCGATGTTGAGGTGGCAAAGATAGCGCAGTATGCCGAGAACGTTCATTTCGGCAAGCCTTCGGGTCTTATGGACCAGATGGCTTCTTCGGTAGGCGGACTTATAACCATCGACTTTGCCGACAAGGACGCACCTGTCATCAACAGCGTTGATTTTGATTTTGCCAACAGCGGACACAGGCTTTGCATCGTCGATACTAAGGGCAGCCATGCCGACCTGACCCCCGAATATGCTGCCATTCCCCCTGAGATGAAAAGCGTTGCACAACACTTCGGCAAGACTGTTCTGCGTGAGATAACAAAGGAACAGGTCATGGAAAACATTGCCGCACTCAGGAAAGAATGCGGCGACAGGGCTGTGCTGAGGGCGCTGCATTTCTTTGACGAGAACGAGAGAGTGGCAAAGCAGTCGGCTGCACTGGAAAAGGGCGAGTTTGACAGTTTCCTCAGCCTTATAACCGAAAGCGGCGATTCTTCACTGGCATATCTGCAAAACATCTTTGCGGCTGTAAACGTGCGTGAACAGGGACTTACTGTGGCGCTGTACCTGGCAAAGCAAGTGCTTGCGGGAGAGGGCGCATGCCGTGTGCACGGCGGCGGTTTTGCGGGAACGATACAGGCATTCGTGCCTGAACACAAACTTGAAGCTTTCAGGACCGAGATGGACAGGGTATTCGGAGATGGCGCCTGCCACGTACTCACCATCAGGAACTGCGGCGGAACAAAGGTGCTGTTTTAAATATGAAAATGAACGACATTAAGGGGATACTCGGCGACCATGTCGCATCAGGAAAGCCCCATCTTAAAATGATAAGCTGCGGCGAGATAATGATAAACAGGCTGCCCTATTCATTCAGTTTACAGAACATCGGCGCTGGATCCGATGACGGTCTCTGCGTTACCCTTTCGGGCGACGACATCGACAACGGAAGGATAAGATTCACCGACCTGATATTCATAAAGACCGAAAACGGCAAGTCTGTTCAGGAAAGATATGACCTGCCGCTTATAACTAAGAATGACGGCAAAAGGCTATATCAGCTGAGATTAGACAAGCTGCATTTACAGGAATTCGACCCGTCTGAGGCAAGCACCGAGGAGGAATTTCTCGGGGTGTTGTCAACACAGCTGACATTCAGGGTCACTCCCCTGTTTGAAGGCGACGACATGCCCGAAGTCATGCTTTCGGTCTACCCATTCGGTGACCCGCTGACAGGTTCTGCGACCGAGTGGAAAAAGGTCACATCTGATGAGGACTATTTCCTTCACCACCTGAAAAAAGGCAGAAGGAAAAAGTTCGGCAGGAGAAGATAGACATTGGAAAGAACACTGGCTGAAAGTAAGCATTTTCGCATCACGCATGAGTATGAACAGGCTTTCGTCATAAATAAGACCGACGGCATGCGCAGGGCAGTCTGCCGATTTTACGGCGACCCTCACACCGCCCTCATCGACAGGGACGAACGCTTTGCTGTGATATGCGGCTGCGGGATCTTAGTGTATGACCTTGCAGGCGGCAGGGCTTACAGCTTTGGTTTTGAAAAAGGCAGCGAGATATGGACTGAGACTGTCACACAAAATGATGACGGCAGCATAGAAGTCACAGATGAAAGCAGGAATGCCTTCCGCATAAAAATATGCGGTGACAAAGCCGAGATACACCATAAGACATAATATTCTGTAAGGAGAAGTAAAAATATGAGAATGAGAAGAAAAAGCAATCTGGAAGAACGCCTTGCTGCTTGCGGCGACAGGATAATCTATCTTGACAGAGATGTGCTGGACTTTTCGGTCAAGGACGACCGTGACATACTGGATATCAACGGTATATTCGGCAATGACAAGCCGCTGGAACTGGAGATAGGCTGCGGCAAGGGGCAGTTCATACGTGAGATGGCAAAGCGTCAGCCTGATGTGAATTTTCTGGCTGTTGAGGTAAGTTCAAACGTCATCGTCGAAGCGGCTGAACATGTCATCGAGGACGGTCTTGACAACGTCAGGTTCATGCGAGGCAACGCAAGGTATCTTGACTGCTTCATACCCGCAAAAACAGTCCGCAGGATATACCTGAATTTCAGCTGCCCCTATCCCAAGAACACCTACGCCAATCACAGGCTGACACATGCGGAGTTCCTTGAGATATACAAGCGCCTGCTGACTGATGACGGTGAGATACATCAGAAGACCGACAACATGCATTTCTTCGAGTTCTCGCTGGAACAGTTCTCACAGTCGGGCTACGGTCTCAGGAATATCTCCCTTGATCTGCACAACAGCGATTTCGAGGGCAATATCATGACGGAATACGAAAAGCGATTCACAGATCTTGGTCAGCCCATCTACCGACTGGAAGCTTACCTGAGAAAATAATTGTACACTAAAAACACCGCAGTCTCAAAGGCGGGTACTCGTAAAGAAGTTTTTGTGATTTGAAGATGAGGTTGCGTAACCATGGCGGTTACGCAGCCTTTCTCTTTTTGTCGTATTTCATGCTATCAGCGACAGCAGTTGTAACGGCAACATCGAAACGATAGTGTATCTCGATCTCCTGTGTGCGGTGACCACTGCTCTTGTCAGGAGCGTGAACGACGATCTTCTCGATCAGTTCATGCAGAATCTCAGGTGTCAGCTCCGTGATATGCTCATATTTCTGTACTGCCCTGATGAATGCGGTCACATCGGCTG
>CAMNMO010000302.1 GCA_946544695.1 uncultured Ruminococcus sp.
CACAAATCAAAGGGACTTGAATATCCATTTGTATTTCTGTGTACGCTTTCAAAGAAGCTTGTTCGTGAAGATGCACGGTCCGATGCCGTAAGGCTGCACAAGTCACAGGGCTGTGCCTTCCGCCTGAAAGACACAAGGCTGAATGTGGAGCGTAAAAATCTCTACTACGATCACCTTACCGATGTTCTCGTGCGTGAGCAGAAGAGCGAGAAGATGAGACTTTTCTATGTGGGCTGCACCCGTGCAAAAGAGAAACTCATATTCGTGTGCTCAAATGAGAAAACAGGTCATTTAACTAAAGACAAGCTGCTTAAATCACTGCGTGAAGCAGTCAGGGCGGCTACTGCATATAACAAAGTTCCTGCAAGTTTGACTTCTGCACAGGACAACATGCTTGCGTGGGTAGTCATGGCGCTGTCAAAACTTGAAAACTCAGATGCGCTCGCAGACTGGCTGCAAATGCCGCTGGATACAGTACCTAAGGTCACACCCGAAGAACCGCTGAGCCTTACATACCGAGTGTGCAGTTATGAAGAAGACAGCACACAGGCTGATGCTGCTGAGGTAAAGACACAGCGTGTGGCTGCCGATCCTTCCATAGTGCTGAAGCTGCTGGAAAAATATAAATTCACTCACACGGTTGATGAGGATATGCTGCCTGCAAAGCTGACTGTCACAGAGATAGTCACAGCAGAAAAGGAGAAGCAGTTTGGCGACAAGAACCCCGAATTTTTCCCGAATCTGCCGAGACTTTCCGAAGAACTGGATAAACTGACAGCAGCCGAAAAGGGAACTTATACCCATAAGTTCATGGAGCTTGCAGATTATGACAAGGCAAAGGTGAGTATCAGGGACGAGCTGGAAAGGCTCAAAAACAGCGGCAGATTCACCGAGCGTGAAGCAAAGGGCGTTTATGTTGACAGGCTTGAAAAATTTGTCAGAACAGAATTCTTTGCCAGAATGATGTCATCTCCCGACCTGCGCCGTGAGCAGAAATTCCTGGCATCTGTAAAGGATCTTGGTCTTGGTGATAAGCTTAAAGAATACACCACAGATAACGGCTATATTCAGGGTATCGCAGACTGCATCTTCAAGGAAGATGACGGCTGGGTGCTGGTGGATTACAAGACAGATAACTTCAAGTCTGTCGATGATATGAAGAAGTACAGCACACAGCTGATGCTTTATAAGGCTGCCTTTGAACTGCTGCTGGGCGAAAAGGTCAAGAGCAGCTACATATACTCTTTCAAACTGGGCGAAGGTCTGGAATTTGACCTTTGATATTTTTCCGATGTCTTTCGGGGCATCGGAAATTTTTTTGTTGATTTTTGCAGAGGGCCATGTTATAATATAAAACAAGGGGGTGTTACTATGGCGATACGCACTAAAAACCGCCGCCGCATAACTGTTAACGGTAAAGAATACTTATGGTATGTTATGCCCGAAAAGGAAGGCGGCTGGCATATACTCCATATCTGCGACAAAGATAAGGATATGCGGATAAGAGCGCCGCTGAGTCCCGATAAGAATTACGGGAAGATAGAAAGACCCTTCTGCTTTGTGTCCTTCAATGATGATAAAACGGGTCAGGGTGATTTCCTGCTGCCCTTTGAGGTGCCTGCCGCTGTAACACCGTCAGTGGTTGCAGCCATAATTAATGGGCTTCATGACAACACTTTTGAAAGAACGTCGTATGGTGAGTTGAGGGTGCTTAACCACGACCTGTGGCTTTTAGATATGCTTATTTAACGGAGAACTGATATGGAAGAGATAAAGAACAAACTGGATAGAATACTTCTCAAGGCTACCAAGCCCGCCCGCTACATCGGCGGAGAGATAGGCAGCGTGGTTAAGGACAGAGACAAGGTAGATGTGCGCTTTGCTTTCTGTTTTCCCGATACTTATGATGTGGGAATGTCTCACCTGGGTATGAAGATACTCTATGGTCTGAAAAATCAGGTGCCTAACTGGTGGTGTGAGCGTGTATTCATGCCCGAGAAGGATTTTGAGACCCTTATGCGTGAGAATGAAATCCCCCTTTACGGGCTTGAAAGCCTTGACCCGATAAAGGACTTTGATTTCATCGGGTTTACGCTGCAATATGAGCTTTCTTATAATAATGTACTGCAAATGCTTGACCTGGCAGGGCTTCCCGTGCTGGCAAGCGAACGCACCGAACTGACGCCCCTTGTTATCGGCGGAGGTCCCTGTGTCTGCAATCCTGAACCCATGTCGGATTTTTTTGACCTTTTTATTCTGGGTGAGGGCGAGGAAGTCAACCTCGAACTTCTGAGATTGTATGAGAAGATGAAGTCCTCAAAGCCCACTAAGGAAGAATTTCTGCGTGAAGCAGCCAAGATAGAGGGCATTTACGTGCCGAGTTTCTATGATGTGGACTACAACGAGGACGGCACTGTTAAAAGTATCACACCCAACGTCCCCGAAGCCCGGCCTAAAATAAAGAAACGTATCATAGCTGATTTTGATAAGGTCTACTATCCCGACAGTTTTGTGGTGCCGTTCAGTGAGATAGTGCATGACCGTTCTGTGGTCGAGGTGCTGCGTGGCTGTATCAGAGGGTGCAGGTTCTGTCAGGCAGGTTTCATATACAGACCTTTCCGTGAAAAGAACATTGATACCATAAAAAATGAGACTAAGTCTTTGTGTGAACAGACAGGCTATGAGGAAGTATCTCTTTCATCTCTGTCCACCAGCGACCATACAAAGATCAATGAACTTCTTGTCAGCCTTTCGGAGTACACGGACGGTGAGAATGTCAACCTTGCACTGCCTTCGCTGAGACTTGACAGCTTTAACGAAGAACTGCTCGAAAGAATACAAGCTGTACGAAAAAGCGGACTTACCTTCGCCCCTGAAGCGGGTACACAGCGACTGCGTGATGTGATCAATAAAAACATCACCGAAGAGGAGATATTGAATACCTGCAAAATGGCATTTGAGTGGGGGTATACTCAGGTCAAGCTGTATTTCATGATGGGACAGCCCACCGAGACTGATGATGATATACGTGGTATAGCCGAACTTTCTGATAAGATATTGCAGCTGTACTACGATACTCCGAAGGAGAAAAGAGGACGTTCTGTGCAGATAGCAGTTTCCACTGCAACATTCGTGCCTAAACCGTTTACTCCGTTTGAATTCGAGCCGCAGGCTACCGAGGAACAGATACATCATAAGCAGGAAGTTCTTAAAGCTGCTGTTACCAGCAGGAAGATAAGGCTGAGTTTGCATTATTCAAATACTTCGGTGCTTGAAGCTGTGCTTGCAAGGGGCGATAGGCGTGTGGCTAAGGCGGTGTATGCAGCGTGGAAAAAGGGCTGCTACATGGACAGCTGGGACGAGCATTTTCAGTATGATAAATGGCTTGAAGCCTTTGAAGAAACAGGTATTGATACTGCCTTCTATGCCAACCGCACACGCAGCTATGATGAGGTAGCACCCTGGTCGCATCTGGATTATCTGGTCTCACATGAATTTCTTGTGCGGGAAAATAAAAAGGCTCACCTTGCACAGACTACCCGCAACTGCAAGGAGGGCTGTTCGGGCTGTGGTATAAAGCCTGAATGCGGAGGTGTTTATTGTGGCGGAAAAAAGACTTCAACCTAAAAATGTAGACCTGCGTCCCGACAGATATGACAGGCGTGTGGTCTACGAAAAATGCGGCAGGGCAAAATATATATCGCACCTTGACCTGATGCGTGCCATGCAGCGTGCTATCAAGCGTGCAAAGCTGCCTATATGGTATACTCAGGGATTCAACCCGCATATATATATAATGTTCCCG
>CAMNMO010000303.1 GCA_946544695.1 uncultured Ruminococcus sp.
GTGCCGAAAGCCCCGATAATGCGGGCATTGCGCAGGCGGTAAGCCTTGCAGAGCATGAGGGCGGCAGTTCACCCGAGTTGCAGGCGGTGAGTGCCGAAAGCCCCGATAATGTGGGCATTGCGCAGGCGGTAAGCCTTGCAAAGCATGAGGGCGGCAGTACGTCCGGGTTGCAGGCGTTAAGTGCCGAAAGCCCCGATAATGCGGGCGCTGCGGACGATGTTTCACCCTACCCCGTGCGGCGCAGCCTTTTTGCGGCACGTTTCTACTGGGGGGCGCAGGGCTGGTCTGCATGGCGGCTGAGAATACGATAAAGGATAATTTTATGGATATACAGGAACTTTCAAATACACTGGAAGCGGTGCTTTTCGCCTGCGGTGAAGCCGTTGAGCAAAAAAGGCTGTGTCAGGCGCTGGACACCGATATCACGGCGCTTGAACAGGCTGCCGCACTGCTGGAAGAAAAGTACGCCGAGAACAGCGGCATCGGGCTTTTGCGGCTTGACAGCGCATATCAGCTCGCCACAAAGAAGGAGTTTGCGCCGATGATAAAGTCGGTGCTGGAGATAAAGCGCAGCACTGCGCTCTCCCCTGCTGCGATGGAGGCGCTGACCATCGTGGCTTACAATCAGCCAGTAACAAAGGCTTTTGTGGAAAGCGTGCGTGGTGTGGATTCATCGGGCGTGGTAAATTCGCTGGTGGAAAAGGGACTGCTTGCCGAAGCAGGCAGGCTTGACCTTCCAGGGCGGCCCATAGCCTATGCCACCACCGAGAATTTCCTGCGGGCTTTCCAGCTCAGCAGCATCAAAGACCTGCCGCCTCTGCCCGAGGAAAGCGGTCAGGTGACGATAGATGAGATACTTGAGCAAGGAGATCCTGATACACAATGACTTTTTCAGAACGAATAAAAGCGACAGACAAAAAATTGACAGAAACCACCAAAGATGTCAAACTCAGCAGCTGGTTCCCGCTGCTGCTGTATATGCTGACGTTCTATCTCATTGACTTTTTTGCTTTCTTTACGATTTTCCCCAACAGAAACGTGCCTGTTGAGCTGTATTTCGGAAGGGTGTCGATATCGTATATAATATTGGGTTCTGCGCTTTTCTTCTTTTTCAGGAAAAAGCTGTCGCTGATATTATACAGCATCTCAGCTTTGTTTCTGATAACCTACGAGTTTGCTGAAATGTGCTACGCATCAGCAAACAAATCGCTTTTTCGCCTTTCGGTGGTGACTGCCGCAAAAGACGGTTTCAATTATGCGGAAACTGCGATCCGTGCCATACCGCTGAGGATATGGGCAGGTTATGCAGTGCTGATCGCTTTTGTCGTTCTGACGGTGATCCTCACAGCTAAATTTGGCTATGAACCTCAGACGAAAGTATCTGCCGGATTCAAACTGATCTTAAGCGGTGCGGCTGTTATATTATCAATAGTGTTTGTGATCTTCATAAAGCCTTTCATGCTGTCATCAGGTCAGATGGAGAATTTTGGCAGCTTTGACATATACAACTACACAAACCTTGTCGATGCGGAAACTATGTTCAGACAGGATGACCTGCTCATGCTTCTGAACCGAGATGCTGTATGCTCTGTAAAACAGAGGTTCACATCAGCAAAATATGAAAAAGAGATAGACAGCTTTTTGGAAGACAGACCATCCCACACGGATAATGAGATGACAGGTATATTCAAAGGCAAAAATCTTGTTCTGGTGCAGATGGAAACTTTTGAAAACCAGCTTATAACCGAAGAGCTGTGCCCTAACCTGTACAAACTGAGACAGAACAGCATAGATCTTGAAAAATTCTACGCATCACGCTTTGGTGATACTTATACTTTCGGAACAGAACTGGCAATGAACACAGGTCTGTTTGCGCCAGCAGGGGCTTCGATAGAGAGTGATTTTACTCAGAACGCTTTTCCTTATACGCTGGCTTCACAGCTGAGCAGTCAGGGTTATACTGCGAGAGAGTACCACTTTAACGCCGGTCATTTCTACAACAGGGGCAATATGCACAAGACTTTCGGATATGAAGACTATGTCATGTATGCGAACTACGCTGATGATAAAAGCCTGATGTTTGAAATAGATGATACCCTGATAAACGATGACGGAATATATAATAAACTGATAGAAAAACAGCCGTTTTTAGACTTTATTGTGACTTACAGCGCACACTTTCCGTATATACAGGACGATATCTACAAAGAAGCTGTACGCAGGAGACCTGAACTTGCTGCTGATGATGAGGTAGGCATATACAAGGCTAAAGCCACACTTACTGACGATATGGTCGGCAGACTTATCGAACGCTTTGAAGAAGACGGTCTCATGGACAACACCGTGTTCGTTTTTTACGGTGACCACCATAATCCTTATATTATGACCGATGACGAGCTTGAAGAAGACTGTTCAAACATACCGTGCTTTATCTACTGCAAAGGCGTTGATGGCAAAAAAGTGAGCAAATACTGCTCAACGATAAATATTCTGCCGACACTGGCAAATATGTTCGGACTGGATATATGTGACAGCTGTTTCGCACAGGATGTATTTGACCCGAATTATGACAGTCTGGTATATTTCCAGAACCTTGCATGGATAGATGACAAATATCATTACAACGGCAGTGAGGTCATAGAAAGTTTCAGCGGAGAAGAACCCGATGCTGAATATATCAAAAAGAGGAACAAGGAAGTCAAACAGCGTATAAACATCAACAATTATATCCTTTTCCTTGACTACTATAAAAAGCATTGACGAAAAAATCTGTAAACAGGCGGTGATAACAACGATAGTTCTGAAAATTTTGCTGATAATAATACTGGTCATTGTTATCCTGCTGCATTTCTCGCTGACCATCTATGTGCGGGGCGGCACGGGCGGCGAGCTTGTCATAAAGGCGAAATATCTGGGCATAACACTTTACCCACGCCCCAAAAAGAAGAAGAAAAAGCGCCGCAGGAAGAAGGACGCTGCCGATGAGGACGTCACCGATATCCTCGATGAAGCAGATGAAGCAGATGAAGCGGAGGAAGCTGCGGATATCGGCGGGGCTGACCACGAGGAAGTCACGGCACAGGCGGAAGTTTCGGTGAGCGAGGACAAGCCCGAGACCACCCTTGATGTGCCCGATGAGGAGACGGCGCAGGACAAGCCCGGGGAAGTCGGAGAGAACGAAAAATCCGAAGAAAGACCTGCAAAGAAAAAACGCAGGAAGAAAAAGGAAAAGGAAGAAAAGTCCCCCGATGACGAGGGCGAAAAGAAAGAAAGCAAGCTTGACGGGCTGAAACGCAAGTGGGAATTTGTAAAGCCCTACCTGCCGCCCGCCTGGAAATACTCGAAAAAGCTGCTGAAAGCCATCAGGCTGGAAGATGTGAAGATAAACATCGACACGGGCAAGGAAGATGCGGCTGAGAGCGCACAGTTCTACGGAAAATTGCAGGCTGCGCTGTTCTCGGTGCTGAATTTCCTGGCGATGGTGTTCACGCTGAGGGTAAGCGAAGCGAACGTCAACTGCCACTTCAACGTAAAACGGCTTGATGCCGAGGGCGAAGTGACAGTCAGGGTAAGACCGAGCACGGTCATCGCCATAGCAGTCTGCCTGCTGTGGTGCTGCGGAAAGATATTCATTCCCTACAAGCTGAAACAGCGCCGTGAACGCAAGCGGAAGGAAAAGGAAGCCAAGAAAAAGCAGCAGGATATCTCCGCTGCCGCTGCGCAGACCGAGTAAAGCAAAAAAAGCTTTTCCCGACGGCGGGCGGGGCTTGGAAAAGCAGGCAAAAC
>CAMNMO010000304.1 GCA_946544695.1 uncultured Ruminococcus sp.
ATGGGTTTTGAGGTCGAAAAATACTTGCATTGAGAATGGTTTTGTGCTATAATATTTTGGGTGTGTATTGTTATAATAATATCGGGCGGTGAAAGCAATGGCAAACGAACAGGAGCAGATAAAGCTGCAGAATACCCGAAGACAAAGAGTAAGGACACAGCAGGGCATCATTTCGGTGTTCTCTATACTGTGCCTGCTGTTTTCATGCGTATGGGGAGTTCATGCTGCGTCCTCAAAGACCGTGTTTTTTGAACCCTCTGATGACAGCTCTCAGGCTGAGGCTGCCGAGGCAAAGAAAAAGAACGTAAAAAAGACTGACAGCTCCTCAAAGGCAGAGGAGGAAAGCTCTGAAGCTGCCGAGAGTCAGGTTTCCCACGATGAGGGAGATGACCTCTCTGATGCGGTATTTATCGGAGATTCAAGAACGGTAGGTCTTGAAAATACCTGTCCGTATCCTAAGGCTACCTTCTACTGCTACGTAGGCATGCACATCGACAATGCGACCACTGACCCTGCATTTACGCTCTCAAACGGAAATATGGGTACGGTCATTGACGCACTCTCTGAGGGCACTCAGTACGGCAGAGTTTATATCAATCTCGGCACTAACGAGCTTGGCTGGCCTTACATTGAGAACTTCCAGGAGTACTACAGAGATCTCATTGAGCAGATAAAGGCTGTTCAGCCCAATGCTACAATCTATGCTGAGTCGATACTGCCTGTGACCGCTTCAAGAGAGCTCGAGGGCGATGACATCAACAATACCAATGTAACACGCTTCAACGAGGCTATTCAGCAGGTCTGCACTGAAACAGGTGCAGTTTACCTCAACTGCCTTGAAGCTGTGGCAGACGAGAACGGCTGTCTGCCCGAGGAAGCATCTACAGACGGCATACATCTGCTTGCCGATTACTGTGACCTCTGGCTGCAATATATCATAGACAATACCTGAGAAAGGACGTACAGAAAATGAATAAAAGAATACTTTGTGCTGCAATGTGTGCAGTAATGGCTATATCGGGAGCTGCCCTCACAGGCTGCGGAGACAGCGGTGATTCCTCGGGCAGCGGAAAGAGCAGCTCTGCTAAGGCTGATACAAAGCTTGACGCTGCTGCTATTGCTGACAAGCTCTTCAATGAGATCGAGTACAAGGATCAGCTCGTGGAGCTCTCCGAGGAAAAGGTCGAGGCTGTTGTAGGTGTTTCAAAGGACAAGTTCAAGGTCGCTAAGGTCTACAGGGGCTCGGGTGCTACCGCTGAGGAGATAGACTGCTTCGAGGCATCGGACGAAGATGCTGCAAAGGAGATCTATGACGTACTCAAGACCTATCTGGAGGATCAGAAGAAAAGATATGCTGATTACGCTCCCGGCGAAATGGACAAGCTCGAAAAGGCTGTAGTCGTTCAGAAGGGCAATTACGTTTTCATGTCGATCTCCGATGACGATGCAAAGGCTAAGGAGATCATCGGCTGACAATTTTTCGGGCACGGGGTGTGAGCTCATACCCCTGTGCTTTACAGCATCTTCTATATAAGGAGGTTCGTGCCGAGGGCACGGGAAACAATGGTTTTTTCAAGTATAACTTTTTTGTTTGCTTTTTTACCGGCAGTTTTGATAGTCTATTACATCGCTCCGAAAAAGGCGAGGAACTTAGTGCTGTTTTTGTTCAGTCTGGTTTTCTATGCCTGGGGCGAGGCTGTTTATATCTGGCTTATGCTGGCATCGACTGTGGTTGCTTATGTGACGGGTCTGCTGGCGGACAGAGCTAAACGCAAGGACAGCAAGCTGCCGTTTTTTTCTATGCTTTTTGCGATAGTGTGGAATATGGGGCTGCTGCTCTTCTTCAAGTACACAGACTTCTTCATAAATACGGCAAACGATGCATTCGGTATGCACATTAAGCTTTTAGGCTTCACGCTGCCGATAGGAATATCGTTCTACAGCTTCCAGACACTCTCCTACGTTATCGACGTTTACAAGGGCGATGTTAAAAGCCAGAAAAACTTTCTGACGCTGGGTGCTTATGTGGCACTGTTCCCTCAGCTTATCGCAGGACCGATAGTCAGGTACAAGGACGTTGAAAAGCAGCTTATGCAGCGCTCCGAGACAGTTGAGAACTTCTCTCAGGGTGTGCGCCGCTTTGCGATAGGTTTAGGCAAGAAAGTAATTCTCGCCAATAATATAGGTGCTCTCTTCACTCTCATCTCAAAGACAGAGCAGAGCGAAATGAGCGTATGTGCCGCATGGCTCGGAGCCTTTGCCTACACCTTCCAGATCTACTTTGACTTCTCAGGCTACTCCGATATGGCGATAGGTCTCGGCAAGATGTTCGGCTTTACCTTCCTTGAAAACTTCAACTATCCCTATATAGCAAGCTCTATCACCGATTTCTGGAGACGCTGGCACATATCGCTGTCAAGCTGGTTCAGAGACTATGTGTACATACCCCTCGGCGGAAACCGCAAGGGAAAGCTCCGTCAGTGTGTAAACATTATGATAGTGTGGTTTCTGACAGGCTTCTGGCACGGTGCTAACTGGAACTTCATAATATGGGGCGTTTACTACGGAATACTCCTGCTGATAGAGAAGTTCCTGCTCTGGAACACCCTGAAAAAAGCCCCTGCGGTGATAACTCATATTTATGCGCTGTTTTTCATAATCATAGGCTGGGGTATCTTCGCTTACGATGATTTTTCTGTGCTGACACAGAGCTTCAAGAATATGTTCGGTCTGGGCGGAGTGCCTTTCTCAAACAGAATGACATTGTTCAATATGCTTAGCTACGCTGTGACCTTTGCCGTTCTGATAATCGCATCTACTCCCCTGCCGAAGAAGCTTGCAAACAGGCTTGAAGCTAAAAAGCCCGTTGCTTTTGCAGTCTGCGAGCCCTTATGGATAGCAGTCCTGCTTGTGGTATCAACGGCTTACCTTGCAGGCAATTCGTTCAATCCGTTCCTTTATTTCAGATTCTGACACAGGAGCTAAGTTATGAAAGCTACAAAGATCAAAAATTACATAATAGTCTGCCTGTTCCTTGTGTTCATTTTCGGGATATGCTTTTTCAGCATCTTACAGGAAGACAGAGAGTTTTCCGAAATGGAAAACAGAAATTTACAGCAGTTTCCCGAGTTCTCCTATGAGACTCTGAAAAGCGGAGACTTCACTAAGAATTTTGAGACCTATATGTCCGATCAGGTGTTTCTCAAAGACGAGCTGGTATCTGTCAAGACCGTTTCCGATATGGCATTTATGAAGCCCAAGCAGAATGATGTCTATCTTGGTGATGACGGCTTCTACCTCAAAGAGTACAGAGAAAACACCGAGCAGATCGATAAGAACATATGCTGTCTTAACCGCTTTGCGGATTCGCTGCCCGAGGACGTGAGCGTAAGCTTTCTGCTTGCACCGAATGCTGTGAGCGTGCTGTCAGAGAAGGTTCCTTCGGTAAACCTCAATGACGATCAGGCTGAGGCGGCAAAGCACATCGAAGAGACAATTTCCGACAGGATCAACTTTGTATGCCCTCTTGACGCTATGAAGTCTGACGACAACAAAGACGAGCTTTACTACCGCACAGACCACCACTGGACCACCGCAGGTGCGGAGTTCGGCTTTGATGCTCTTATGAAGCGCATGGGCGAGGAAGTTCCCGAGTGTAACTACCGCATAGAAGAGGTCAAAGATTTATACGGCACTATGTATTCGCAGGCGCCTTACTCCTTTGCAAAGAGCGATACGATAAGGCTTCCTGTTCAGGAGGG
>CAMNMO010000305.1 GCA_946544695.1 uncultured Ruminococcus sp.
TCAGCTGATCCATGTATCTGTAATGTTCGGTGTCATCTACCAGCATGTAGAGACTTCCGAAATTTTCGCCCTCGAACTCCAGTTCGTTTACGCAGGGCGTGTAGATGCGGTCGCCTATATCTATGGTAGCACCCTTGCTTATAGCTTCTTCGATGGAATCTACCGTTTCGTAAGGTGATTCCGTAAGCTGCGGATACAGTGCCTTTGCAGGTTCATTGAAATACCTTACACGCCCCTCAGTGTCCACAGCGATGATGCCCTCTGAAAGTTTGTCCACCACGTATTCACGGGTGAGTTCCAGCGTATCCAGCAGGTCATACCTGAATATGGCTATCAGCATTATCACGGTGCTGATGGAATAGCCAAGCACGGTCACGTTGTAGCCGTCTGTAATGCCTGTGAGGTATACGATATAGAAAATGACCTGCACAACAACGGAAGCTGCGATGTATTTCAGCCTTTTCAGGTTCTTTGAGTTCTTCTCCTTCTGAATGTTCAGGAAAAGTATTATCAGACCGTACACGATGTAGCTTATTATAAGGAAGGTATACATTCGGTGCCAGGGTCCCGCATCGTAGGTCAGGTGCGGGTGAATGCCCTTTTTGGTGAAGCCGATGTTTTTGTAGTAAAGATGATGCCAGTCATTTGTTATGACGACGATGTATGTGACAGCATGCAGCGTGCCCAGCATCATCATGGTGTTCGCCTTTGTCCGCACGCCGCACAGTTCTATCAGGAATATCAGCAGTGAGAACGGTATCCACACTGCGCCGATATATGAAAGTTTCTGTGCAGTCAGCGCTTCATCAAGGTTGTCAGACATCATGACTCCCAGCACGCCTGCATTGTTTACAAGCGTAGCAGCGCAGTTGAGAAGCAGGAATCCATGTATCTTGCTGTGCCAGTTGCGGAAAATATAGGCGCTTTCAAAAAGCAGTATGAATATGCTGAGATATTGTATTATCAACACTGTCAGGTACATATTATCCTCCCATAATTATATATCAGATAAGTCAGTCCCCGATGCTTGGATATTTATAGTAAACGTCATATAAATTTTCACTTAGACCGACCGCACTGCCTGTGATATTTGGCTGTGTGGTCGGGATAAGTCGGAAAATTTATGACGTTTAATATATTTCTTTGTGCCTGCGGGACAGACATTATTATTGCATTGGTCTTATGAAAAATGTTCACAATTATCCAATATAATTATACTATAACAAAACCGAAAAGTCAATAACGGAAACCCACGTACAGATGCCATTTATTGTGATTTTTCGGGAGTTTTCCGCTGTGCGGTCCCCCCTTGTCGGGCACTTTTGTGTAAAACTTATAATTTTTTAAAGAATAATTCTACATCGCAGTTCATCATTTATGGTGAGGCAGAAGTCAGGCGATGGTGCTATAATATGTATAACGGTAAGTTTGGAAAGTGCACCCTGAGTGCACGGACAAAAAAACTATGTGGTTTATGGAGAGGGCAGCACCCCGATGGCAGAGAATGCATCGGGGTGCGCTTGTTTTATGCAAATCCCAATTTGGTTGTGTATTGTCAGCAATTTCTGTATCATTAGCAATACACTTCAAAATTGGGAATTATGCAAAAAACGGCATTCGGCAAAATGTCGCTTTGCGGGCGACCATTTCTTCCTCAGTATATGTTATTATGTTATCACAGAAGGAAAACAGCCCACAGCAAGGGGCTGAGACATAAGACTGACTGAGGAGGAACAGCTATGAAAAACAATAACAACATTACCGAACTCGTATTTGTACTTGACCGCAGCGGTTCGATGGCGGGCCTTGAGAAGGACACCATAGGCGGTTTCAATTCGCTTATAAAGGACCAGAAAACAGCGGACGGCAAAGCCTACGTGACCACAGTGCTCTTTGACACCGAATTCATCTACGTGCATGACCGTGCGGATATCAGCACAGTTACACCCATGACAGAGAGGGATTATGTGCCCCGTGGCTGCACAGCGCTGCTTGATGCGGTGGGCATGACCATACGTCACATAGCGGGCATACATAAGTATTCACGACCCGAGGACGTACCCTCAAAGACGATCTTCGTCATCACCACAGACGGCATGGAGAATGCCAGCCGAGAGTTCACCCACGAAAAGGTAAAGGCTCTTATCGAGAAGGAACAGAAGAAGTACGGCTGGGAATTCATGTTCCTGGGTGCGAACATTGATGCGGCGGCGACTGCCGGTTCAATGGGCATAGAACGTGCATCAAACTACAAGGCAGATGAGTGCGGCACAAGGCGTATGTACGGTGCTGTCAACATGGCAGTCAGGTGCATGAGGGCATGCAAGGAAGTCCCCCAGGACTGGAATGCGGAGATGGAGGCTGACGCTAAACTTTAAAACCGTGGCTTTTGCGGGCTTTTACCTATAAAGAAAGGACAGCGCACTGTTAATGTACGCTGTCCTTATTTACTGTAAGTCTGCTGTTAAGCTATGGTCTTGTCAGGCAGACTCTTTATGCTCTTGACATGTGCTGCTATGCCCGAAATATCACTAACGTTTATCGTGCCGTCCTCAGTAACATCTGCTGCCTTGCGGCGTGCATCGCTGAGTGAGCTTATGCCCTTTACCTGTGCTGCTGTAAGTGTGATGTCTGCCACGTTTACGGCGCCGTCGAAGTTTACATCGCCCAGCTTGAAACCGCTGACGTCAGCAGGGTCGATGGAATAGCCGACTGTTGCCGAACCCTCATAATCGCCCTTGCCTGTTATCACAGCGCTTGCGTTGCCGACCTCAGTGCCGCCCTTGTATTCAACGGTGTAATCTGTGCCCTCAGTCAGCTTCTTGTCGCCTGCGGTGACAGTGACCTGCGGCTTGTGCTCCTTGCCGTCATAGGTAAAGCTGTTCTGTTCAAGGGTGATGGTGCAGTCAGCGATGTTTTTGCTCTCCTCAGCCTGTGCGGTCACGTAGGTCACCTTTGTTGCAGATGATGTGCCGTTGTTCTCAGCCGAAATGAACAGCTGGAAAGCATTGTCCAGCGGCTTTGCGGGTGACTTGCCGTAAGCTTCCTCATAAGCAGCTGCATAAGCGCTCACGATATCGTCATAATCATAGTATGCTGTGCCCGATGCAGTCTCGGAGGGTGCCACCTTTGACCATACCTTCCAGGGGTCATCGTCCTGCACTATCAGGGTGGGGACTGCGCCGTTTGTGTCGTAATCCACTGCTATCCTGCTGCCTTCTTCCATCTTGGGGAAGTCAAAGGGTACAGAATAGGAAGGATCCCAGTCCTGTGCGGTGAGCTTGCCGCTGTAAATAACTTCGCCATCATTTGTGTCAGGCTTATCAGCAGGCTCATCAGGTTCTTCAGTACCGTAATATGTGGAAATGAGTTTGTTTACCAGCGGCAGAGCCACATCGTGCCATTCGCAGGTCTTGCGGTCTATCAGACCGAAACCGTCGCCTGTGCCGTTTACATCGGTCTTCTGACCGTTATCCCAGATAACTATCGGCAGGCTGAGAGACTTTGCTTCGGCGGCAAAAGCTTCTGCCCACTTTGCACGCTCCTGGTCGTTATCCTTGTTGGTCGCACCGAACTCACCGACAACAACAGCATAGCCCTTTGAAGTGAAGATGTTCTTTATATCGTTGAACACATACTTCATGTCCCTCAGCTGGTTGTCATCAAAAACAACGGCGCCGTGGGTGTTCTGTGCGAAGTTGTAGGGCGAATAGCAGTGCACCGATACCATCATGTTGGGGTCATCGGGAACTTCC
>CAMNMO010000306.1 GCA_946544695.1 uncultured Ruminococcus sp.
TTGTATACATAGATCTCCAGTTTCGGTTCATGGGGAAATTCTCGGTAACATATTTCGAGACAGTCCTCCTGATGTTGTTATCTTTGGTATAGATATTATTAAAAGAGACCTTCTTCTGGAAAAACAATGTGCTTACAGCGAACATCAGCAAAATAGTAAAAAACGCAGCAACGGTTATTGCATCAGAAAACTTTTTCAACGAACTCACCGCCTTTAAAACATGAAAGTATACAGGCTGTCATTGCCTGAGATAAGGAATGCCGTGCAGAAGATAAGCAGGGCGATGACCCATACAGGCTGAATGATAGTCTGGAGATATTCATTATTGAACATTTTTCTTTTGAAGAAATATCCGAAAACGCCGCTGGATATCAGCACACAAAGCACAACAAGCAGCAGATATGTCCCGATAAGGTATTCAGAAGTGGTATCAACAGCTGCATGCCCCATGCCAAACATGGCGCCGATATATTTCACCGCTTCCATTGGTGCAGAAAACGCCATAAACGGCATGATGACAAGCAGTATCCCAACGAAAAGCAGAGTTCGCAGCAGCTTGGGGAGTTTCTTCAGCGGCTTTTCAAACAGCTTTTCAAGGCAAAGCATAACTATAAGTGCTGCGCCAAAAATAACTGAACGCAAAGCAGAGCCATACCAGATACATCCTGCCATGACTGTGAGGATTATGGCAAGAAACTCAAAGATCTCTCTGCCGCCTTTTTTCCTTATGCTGCGGTATACATAATCCATACACCACTGATAAAGAGTGCAGTTGAATTTTCTGCAAAAATCCATAAAACTGTGTGACTTGTAAGGTTCACGGAAATTTCTGGGTGTATCAAAGCCCAACAGTGAGGAAAGTCCCGCTGCGATATTGGAAAATGCATTGACTTCAAAATATACAAAAAACGCAAAAGCAAGCATGCCTATCCATGCAGAAAGGGCGGGCATGGTAACTATCGGGATATCACGCACATCATTCCACAGATCGAGCATAGTATTTGAGATAAACAGTTTCATAAAAAGCCCCAGCATTATCAGCCTTATGCCCGAAGCGCATTTTTCAACGCTCACCTGCGGGTCATCAAGCTGAGGCGAGAGTTTATCATACCGGAGAACCGGACCCGCAATGAAAACAGGGAAAAATGCGATATACTGCGCAACTTTGATGAACCTGTGTTCACACCTGTATTTTTTCCTGTAAATATCAACGCAATATGCGATCGAATGCATCGGCATAATAGCTGTACCTACGGAAATAACATTTCTTATGATGGAGCTCTGTCCCAATAAGGTCAGAAGCTCGGCGCCGTCATAAGCTGTTTTATGGAACAGCAGAAAAACTGCAACATTCAATGCGACCTCGACCCCAAGCAGCAGTTTACTGACAGGCTTTTCCCTGAAATTGAATATGAAGATACCGAAAAGATATCCACTTAAAACACTTACAGCCATCGGTATCATACCGATAGGGTCGACCCAGCATATAAGTCCTGCGGCTGCGATCACACTCAGCCTGCTTTTTAGAGGTTTGGGTGACAGGCAGTAAAGTGCAGTAAATAAAGGAAGGAAAAAATACAAAAAGCTAAGATCTATCATTTTTCCTCCCCTTTCAGTTTTCTTATGTATTCAAAAAAAGCTTCTCTGCCCATAAGGGTGCTGACAGCATCACGAAGCGCATTTGATGAAAGCTTCTGCGGCAGACCCAACGACAGCGATACCTGTTCACGGAACTGCGAACTGTTAGACGAACCATTGAGTCCAAGCTGTATCATGTCCTGCTTTGTGACAGGTTCACGCACAGGTCTATCCTCACCTGTCAGTCCCGCTTTTATAAACGCTTCCCTGAGTACGCTGATACTCATACCCTCAACGCCCAGCTTACCTTCCTTAGATGGGTGAAGCTTGCGGCGTTCCTTGCCGAATATAACAGGACAATAAACGTTTATTATCTCAGCATCACCAACGATGCTTTTTATTTTTCCACGTATCTGCTGACCCGCAGTATCCGAATCTGTGAGTATCACAAGCCCCACCGAATGTGCATACATCTGTATCAGCTTCACAGTCTCAGGGTCACTGTAAATGCCAAAGCCGTCAGTGGTTATGATAACAGCATCTATCACCTCTGAAAGCGTGATCTTATCATACTTGCCCTCAACAACGACAGCCTGTTTCAATCGTAACTTCTCCATCTGCTATACCCTTCCGTTTCCTGCCATGAAGCATTCTGCAATACGCTGTTCAAGGACCAGCATAGCAGCCTTTTTGTCAAGCGAGGTCGTTTTCATCGTAAGGTCGGTAGCAGACATTATCTTCAGGACCTCTTTTATCTTGTGTACAGAGATACTTCCGCATATCTGATAAGCCTTCTTTATGGCAAATTCCCTGTTTTTGGGATAATTGAAATCTACACAGGCTTGCTTGTAGTCAAGCCCCGCCGACCTTGCAAGCTTTGCACGGTAGATATCAGTCAGCGAAAAACCGATTATGCTGACTATCTCATAGGCATCATAATCCTGTTTGGCAAGCTCGAAAAGCCTGTTATAAACGTACTTTGCATTGTTGTTGAGTATATTCACAGCAAGTTCGTAGCCGTCTGATTCGATATGCTTGACACACAGTCCGTCAATATCTTCTCTTGTAACTGACCTGCCCTGTGCATAAGCAGACAGCTTTTCTATCTCCTGCTTGATATAGGCAGAATCGCAGCCGCATATCTCAGCAAGATATTCAGCATTGCGCTTATCGATATTGCAGCCTTTTTTCTGCAAAGCCGCAGCTATGGACCTGCCAAGTTCACCTGATGACTTGAATGCAAATTCACAGGAAATGCCGTACTTTGTGCAGTGATCGCAAAAACGCTTGTTTTTATCTGTCAGACTGCGCTTGTTCTTATACAGGTCAACACCTGTGGAATATATGATAACTGTGGTGGTATCGGAAAGCTTGGTTAGTATCTTCCTGAGTGCATCGCCGTCCTCTTTGCCAAGATCCTCCATTTTAAGGTCATTTATGGCTACGACCACCCGTTCTGCAAACATAGGCAAAGCTTCGCAAGCATCAAGCAGCGAAGGAATGCTGAGTCCCTTGCCTTCAAACTTATGAAAGTTCATGAACTGGGCGTCCTTCGGACAAAGCTTGTTTATCAGCCATTTAGTATAGCTTTCTATTGACGCCGAATCATGTCCGTAAAAATAATACAGACTTGCAACATCGCCGTTTTTTATGTCTTTAGTGATATTAGCTGTGTTAGAAACAGGCATCTCAAAGCCTCCTTAATGTTGTTCCTTCAAGCACAAGTACTGTGCTTTCCTTAGTTATATCTACCTCGTCACCATTTATGACGAGTTTTCCTTTTCCAAAAGTTATACTGTTTCCGGCTATCTCCACGTTATAGCCGCTGCCTGCGGGTGTTACAGTCATGTCGCCTATATCTGCGGTATCTCCTTCAGCAAGGACTTTCAGTTTTTCGTTATCCCCGATAAGAGGGTCATCATCTATGAAGAAAAGATCGGGTGAAAGGAAAAAGTCATCATAATAAAAAGATGAAGTCAGTGCGCCCTGTTCGCTGATAAATACATAGGGCATACTGTTTACACCAAGTCTGTCAAGCTGATGCTGTATCGCACCGTCAAGCCTGCCCTTGCAGCCCACATCAAAAATAAATGCTTTGCCCTTGTCAGTCACGACGTAAGCCGTTTTTCTTTCGCCGGGAGCTACGCTAACCATGGTGCCTTAAT
>CAMNMO010000307.1 GCA_946544695.1 uncultured Ruminococcus sp.
GAGTGAATACCAGGTTCCAGAATTCCATATATCTGTCGCAGTCGCAGCCCACGCCGCAGGTGGGCTTGCCGCAGCCGTACTTTTCACCACGGTCAAAGTAGATCTCGGAACATGGACCGCAGGGACCGTCTGTACCTGCCTCCCAGAAGTTATCTTCCTTGCCCATGCGAACGATATGATCCATAGGCACGCCGATCTCCTCATGCCAGATCTTCTCAGCTTCATCATCGTCCTCATAAACCGAAACATGCAGTCTGTCCAGCGGCAGTTTGAGTACATCTGTTACATACTCCCATGCCCATGAGATAGCTTCCTTCTTGAAGTAATCACCGAAGGAGAAGTTGCCCAGCATTTCAAAATAGGTACCGTGACGTGCGGTCTTGCCCACGTTCTCGATATCACCTGTTCTGATGCACTTCTGGCAGGTGGTCATTCTCACTCTGGGAGGAACTTCCTGTCCTGTGAAGTAAGGCTTCAGAGGTGCCATACCTGCAACTATCAGCAGCAGGCTCTTGTCATTCTGAGGAACGAGGGGGTAGCTCTTGTGTCTGAGGCAGCCCTTGCTCTCAAAGAATTTCAGGTACGACTCTCTCAGGTCGTTAAGACTTGTCCATTCCATTATTTATCTTTCCTTTCAAAAATAGATTCATATAATATTTATTGTTATCATTTCTTTTTCTTGGGTGCAGGCAGTTCATCAGCCACAGAACATACCAGTTCACACAGAAATTCCCTGTCATCGGTATTATCGACAAGCAGCATTTCTTTAGCACCTTCATACGGCAGTTCTGATAAAGCGTCGGGCATAAGCCGTTTTGATGCTTTAACAGGCTTTATCAGAAATCTGTTATCATAAATGCCGCCGATGACCTTGCCTTTGCAGTAGATGATGTACTCACCCATCATCGGTCTGTAAGATATCTCTTCATCAAATGACAGCTGTTCAAGGATATGATCAAGATATTCCCTGCTTGAAGCCATATTTTACACCTCCGACAGCATAAGTCAGGATAAGAAAGCATCAAGCAATTCCAGAACGATCTCAACGATTTTAAGAACAGTTTTTAAGATATCCTTTGCTCCGCCATTCCCGCCGTTCAAAGTATCAAGGTCTCGTGTCCTGACCTTGTTTATCTTTTTGAGCTGTTTTTTATTCACTTCATGCAGACGCTCACCCATGCCGATCATATCCCTTACCTGCGGATATCTGAGCCACTTCGGATATTCGTCAAGCAGCTTCATATACAGCGAATCATCATCAATGATATTGATGTCAGACAGATCGGGTATCATGAAAAAATTAGCATTATCCACATATCTGCCGTCCATATCATCAAGCTTTCGCAGATAGCTGAAACCATTTCCGCCCTTGCCGCCTATACCGACAAATTGAAAAAATATCGGGAAATAGGAAGCGTTTCTTATCACTACATCAGTCTCATTAGGGTCGAAGTTATCACCATCTGTTATAAATATGACGTAGGTCGGGACAGATGCAGGTTCTTCACTGATAAAATAATTGCACACATCACGAATAACAGGCGAATAATTAGTTCCTCCGCCGTAAGTCAGACCGTTATCCCTGATGTAATTATAGAAATTGCCACGAGTGAGCGGTGGGTGCCTTTGAAAGCCCTGAGTAAACGTCCAGACCTCCATCGAACCATCATCGTCAAACGCCATCGCAAGCGGCAGCAGTCGTTCAAGGGTAGCCTGAACCATACCCGACCGAAAAGCCTCAGCCATTGAACCCGAAACGTCCAGTACAACAGCAACACGGCTTATAAGATCAGTCATATCAGCCTTTTTTAAGCAGACTTTCCTGACAGTCTCTTTTCTGAGATCAAGCCGCTTTTCAGCGTCCTCTTTGGATAATCTGACGCTCAAAGCTCTCACCTCCCGAAAACAAAAACAGCCCCGCCCCAAAATCATGGGACGAAGCTGAAAACTCCGTGTTACCACCCAAATTGACAATGTTCCGCTAATGCAAAACACTTGCCCTCTCGAAGCCTTTAACGCAGGCGTTACGTCACTGTTTTCACAGCACAAGCTCAGGTCAGCCACCGCCGTTCGGACAAGGGCTTTCACCGACCGCCCTCTCTCTGAGTCCTCCAATGCGGATAATTCCGTCACAGCATTTACATATATACGTTTATTATATACGAAAATACCGTTTTTGTCAAGAGTCGGAAAGCATATTTTTGATAACACACCATTCTTCAGCCAAAGGCACCCCGAGCAATTCTTCCAGTGCTTTCAGGATACTACGAACAGATCTGTCATTATCACTCAGATCAGAGGTGACCACAGGGATATAGTTGGTTTTGTCATGAGAAATATCTCTCGCAGAATTAAAACTGTTCCTGTCTCTGACCATCAGCAGAGATATACTGATGAAAGGCGACTGTTTTTCATAATCATGACCATCATCAGATGTCATGCCAAAGCTTTCCAGAAGTTCTCTCAGCTGCCCGATATCCCATTGTCCGTCAGTTTCAAAATGATAATAGTTATACATCATTCAAACAGTGGCGTTGAGAAATACCTTTCCGCTGTATCGGGCAGGATAGTTACAACAGTTTTGCCCTCACCCAGTTTTTCAGCAAGTTTCAGTGCAGCAGCAACATTAGTGCCGCTTGATATACCGCACATGATACCTTCCTTTGAAGCAAGGTCCTTAGCAGTCTGTATGGCTTCCTCATCGCTGACGATGTAGATCTCATCGTAGATATTCTGATTTAGGATATCGGGGATTATGCCATCACCAATACCCATCTGAAGATGCGTTCCGATGGTGCCGCCTGCAAGTATAGCAGCATTTTCAGGTTCGACTGCCCAAATCTCCAGATCGGGGTACTGTGCACGAAGTGCTTCACCGATACCTGTTATAGTTCCGCCTGTGCCGATACCCGAGCAAAAGCCGTCTATCTTGCCGGCAGTCTGTTCCATTATTTCAAGAGCGGTATGATACTTGTGTGCATACACATTGTTAGGGTTTGCAAACTGCTGAGGAACGAAAACATTCTTATCCTCCTCAGCCATTCTCAGTGCTGTATCAAGGCATTCCTGAATGCATGCACCTATATCACCGTCATCATGTATCAGCATTACCTTAGCACCGTAATGTTCAACAAGCTTTCGTCGTTCCTCGCTGACAGAATCAGGCATTATTATTATTGTCTTATATCCTCTGACAGCACCCACCAGCGCCAGTCCTATACCCTGGTTGCCGCTGGTAGGTTCAACGATAATGGTATCCTTCTTTATGAGCCCCTGTTTTTCCGCATCTTTTATCATGTTATATGCAGTTCTGGTCTTGATCGAGCCGCCCACATTCAGTCCCTCAAACTTAACAAGGACCTCGGCATTGCCCGGCTTGTTCATGCGGTTAAGTCTTATCATGGGGGTATGCCCGAGGGCTTCAAGTACGTTATTATAGATCATGGTTATATTCTCCGTTCATTGTTATAAAAAGCATATATATTTTACTACAAATGCCCGTTTTTGTCAAGTATGCAGAATAGTAAGTCCACGGAAATCAATTTTTGCGTAATACAAAGGTTTGAACATGCATTACGGCTGTAAAATATGGTGTTGAGTGTATTCTCCCCCCGCCGAAGGCGGGGGAAAAGAATACCGCCAACTAATGTTAATTCCCGCCGAAAGGCTGTTTAGTATGATGTTTCAGCGGGATAACCATAT
>CAMNMO010000308.1 GCA_946544695.1 uncultured Ruminococcus sp.
TTTCACTTAGACCGAGCGCAAAGCCTGTGGTTTTTGGCTTTGTGGTCGGGATAAGCTTGAAAATTTATGACGTTTAATATAGCTTATAAGGAGAGTATCTATGCTGGTCAAGATAGAGCATCTGTATAAATATTTTAACGGTGAGCCGCTGCTGAAGGATATAAACCTCACCATCGAGGATCACGAAGCTGTCGGGCTGATAGGCGTGAACGGCTGCGGCAAGTCAACGCTGCTGAATATCCTCATGGGCGATATGGGCTTTGATAAGACCGATGAGGGGCTGGGCTCGGTGGAGGTCTCGCAGAACTGCACCATCGGCTTTCTGCGCCAGAACAGCGGACTTGAAAGCAGCGCTACCATAGATGAGGAGCTGCACAAGGCTTTCGGCAAGCTTATCGCTGCAAGGCAGCGCATGGACGAGCTGGAGCAGCTGATGACCCGCCTGACAGGTCAGGAGCTTGAAATGGTCAGCGCTGAGTATTCCGAGCTTTCAGCCTATTTTGAAGCCAACGACGGCTACCGCATCGATGTCAATATCAGCCGTATCTTAAACGGCATGGGCTTTGGCAATGTCCCCCGTGACAGGGTGATATCCTCGCTTTCGGGCGGCGAAAAAACAAGGCTCGCACTGGCAAAGCTGCTGCTTGAAAGCCCCGACCTGCTCATTCTCGATGAGCCCACAAACCACCTTGATTTCACCACCCTGATGTGGCTGGAGGATTACCTCAAAAGCTACAAAGGCTCCATTCTCATAGTCTCCCATGACAGATACTTTCTCAACAAGGTCTGTTCCAGGATATGTGAGATCGAGCTTGGCAGGCTGACTTCCTACAAGGGCGGATATTCGCAGTACGTTGTGCAGAAAAAGCATAACGCCGAACGTCAGCTCAAGGAGTGGGAAGCCCAGCAGGAGGAGATCAAAAAGCTGGAGGAATACATAGTCCGCAACAAGACAAGGGCTTCAACGGCGAAGATGGCGAAGTCACGCCAGCACATGCTCGACAGGATAGAGCGCATAGATAAGCCGCTGATGTTCACCCGCCCGCCCAAGATAAAGCTTGAATACGACATCGAGCCAACAAAGGATATCGTCAAGGTGGTGGACTGCCCGCTGACGGTGGGCGAGGGCGAAAACCGCAAAACGCTGATAAACAGCCTTGATCTGCACATCAGGCGTGGCGAGCATGCTGCCATTATCGGCGCAAACGGCATCGGCAAGACCTCCATACTGAAAATGATACAGGGCATTATCCCCCACGAGCGTGGCAGCATCGTCTGGGGCGGAAATGTGAAGATATCCTACTTTGAACAGGAGCATAACATTCTTCATCAGGGCAGCACCGTCATAGACGAACTGCTTGACAGATTCCCCTCCATGACCCCCGCAGAAGCCCGCAAAGCGCTGGGTTCGGTGCTGCTGACAGGCGAGGACGTTTTCAAGCCCATATCCGTACTCAGCGGCGGCGAGCGTGCAAAGCTGTGCTTCTCCATCATGGCGAACACCCGTGGCAACGTGCTTATCCTCGATGAGCCCACCAACCACCTCGACCTTAACACAAAGGAAGTCCTGGAAGATGTGCTGGCTGAGTTCGGGGGAACTATCATACTGGTGTCCCACGACAGATACCTTATAAATAAGGTGGCAGACCGCATCATCGAGGTAAAGGCTGACGAGGTCAACTGCTATGAGGGCAACTTCGATGCCTACGCTGAGGCAGTCAGCGCAGCAGGCGCACAGGCGGCAGAAGCAGCCGCAGAACAGCGCCGCATTCAGGCTGAACAGGAAAAGCGGGAGCAGAAGGAGGTCAGCTACCGCAGCAAGGAACAGCGTGCCCTTGAAGCGAAGCGCCGTGCGAGGGTAAAGGAGCTGGAACAGCTGATAGAACAGGCTGAGGTGGATATCTTCCGCCTTGAAAACGAGATATCAGACCCCGATGTGGCAGCTGATTTCGGGCTGATGACCGAGAAGTGCAACGAGCTTGAAGCCAAGCGCCGTGAGCTTGATGAAATGATGGACGAGTGGGCGTCTTACTGATAACACCCGCTTTGAGCTGCGAATAAACAAAATGCCCCCGAGCGTTTTTCAACGCCCGAGGGCAATTTTTCTGTCAGGCTGCCTGACGCAGTATCGTCAGACAGAGTTTTCTTTAAAGAACCCCTTCATGGTCACCCGCCGCATGACAGTGTATGCAACTATAAGTGCCACGCCCGTTACCGCCCAGCTGAGGGGGTAGGCTGTCAGCAGTGTGGCGTAGGTCTTGCGGTGCCTGAAAGCCGTGTACACCCACGTTATGCGCACGCCGCATATACCCGCCATGCAGATGACCGCAGGTATGAATGAATGTCCGTAGCCACGCATGCAGCCCGAGATTATCTCGATGACCACGTTTATGCCCTCAGACAGCAGTATGTAGCGCAGACGTATCAGTCCCACCGAGATGACAGCAGCCTCCGAATTGAATATGTGCAGCAGCGGTCTGCCCAGCAGCAGTATCAGCAGCGACATGACCACTGTTATCACCATGTCCTGCGCAAAGGCTATCTTGGTCGCCCTTACACAGCGCTCGGGCTGTTTTGCGCCGTAATTCTGCCCCACAAAGGTGGTGCATGCCTGCCCGAATGAGTTGAGTATGTAGTAGGCGAATATCTCGATGTTGAACGCCGCCGATGATGCCGCCATAACATCGCTGCCCAGCTTGTTTATCGAGGACTGTATGATTATGTTCGATATGGCGAACACCATGCCCTGTATGCCCGCAGGCAGTCCGATGCTGACCATCATGCCCAGCAGCTTGCCGTCGATGCCCAGTTCTTTGAATGAGAAATGTATGCCCGAATTTTCACGCATCATGAAATATATCAGCAGCACCGAACTTATCAGGTTTGAAAGCACCGTCGCCAGTGCCACGCCGTTGACAGTCATCTTCATCACGAGCACGAAGAACAGGTTGAGTATGACGTTTATGACGCCCGATGTCATCAGGCATATAAGCGGCGTGCGTGTGTTGCCGTGACTGCGGAATACCGCCGATGCGAAGTCATAAAGCAGTATCACGGGCATGCCCGCAATGTATACACGGAAGTACAGCAGCGACATGTCAAAAACTTCCTTGGGTATGGACATGCGTGACAGTATCTGTCTTGAAAGCAGTTCGCATATCACCGCAAAAAGTATGCCGCCGATGAATGCGAACAGCAGCGAGGTGTGCACCGCCTTTTTCACCTTGTCGGGATCACGCTTGCCGATAAGCGTGGATATGACCACGTTTGCGCCTATCGAGATGCCTGTGAACAGGCTGAGTATCAGTGCGATGACAGGTGTGTTGCTGCCCACCGCAGCCATAGCGTTCTTCCCGACGAACCGCCCGACCACAGCAATGTCAGCCGCATTGAAAAGCTGCTGCAATATGCCCGTTGCTGCCAGCGGCAGTGCAAACCTCATCAGCTTGTCACCGATGCTGCCGTGCAGCATATCCATGTCGTTCTTCATTTTAACATCTCCGTAACATTAATAAGCTGCGGCAAGTGTTTGCCGCAGCTTTCGTATCCTTTACCGATGAATGCATTCCCCGACGTCAGCGAAGAAGCCTTTTAAATGCATTATCTTACAATATGGGGCGCTCAATTATCCTTTTGTTTACCGCATTTTTAGTTGGTGTGCTAAAGGGATAGTCATATTAACAATAGTTGGCG
>CAMNMO010000309.1 GCA_946544695.1 uncultured Ruminococcus sp.
ATTATAGGCAGGTTCAGCAGAACAATGTCGTTGGCGGTTATCAGCGAACTGCCCGGGTCAAAGTAACCCATAAGGTCCATGCCCGCCGTACAGAAGGCGGATATGGAATGGAACAGCGCAAAGTAGATGCCCTTTGCCCAGCCCAGTCTCGGCACGAACCAGAAGCAAAGCAGCACCGTGCCTATGCTTTCAAAAAGTGCAGTGCCCTTGAGTATGAACCTTGTCATCTTGACAACGCCGCCGCTTGATACGCTGCCTATCGATTCACGCATGGTGGCACGCTGCTTGAGACCTATCTTCTTGCCCATGAAACTCAGTGCGAAAAGCCCGATACTCATAAAGCCTATGCCGCCCACCTGTATGATGATAAGTATGATTATCTGTCCGAAAAGCGACCAGTAGCTGTATGTGTCATAAAGCGTCAGCCCCGTGCCGCTGAGTGCAGAGGTGGTGGTGAAAACGCAGCGGTTCAGCGGTGTGAACACTCTGTCCGTGCTGCTTATGGGCAGTGCCAGCAGCACCGCACCTATCAGTATCACCAGTGAATAGCCGAACATCAGAAATTGTGTGAAGGACATCTTCTTGAGGAAGCTGTGTTCGATAAATCGTGGGATAGCACCCTCGTCCCCGTCCTTTGGTTTGAATATCTTCATGTCATCTTTCCTTGCTTTTTGTCTTTTTTGCCCGAAGTGCGGGCAGTTTATAACTTATATATTCTATCACATAATTATGGATATAATATTATCTATAATGAACATTCTATTAACAATACGACTTTTAGCTGACAAAGACAGTTTTATCCAATACACGATGACATAAATGTTAATTTGTTATCAAAATGGCTGTTTCGTTCGGCGGATATCATTTGTCACAGTTATTGAAAACGATTTCTTTGCAAAATTTTATAGAGCTTTACTATAATTAAAAAATAAATATAATAATAGACCTATTGTAATTTTGAACAAAGTGTGCTATAATATTAATCAGATATTAGTTGACTTTCTAATATATCACACGGAAGGAGGCGGCTCGAATTGAAAAAGCTTATCTCACTGGTACTATGTCTTGCTATAACAGCGGGCCTTGCGGGCTGCGAAAAACAGCAGACCGATGACACCCCGACGGTCGAACCCGCACCGCCGTTCTCGCCGCTTGGTGATGTGGTAGAGGGGCGGCGGGATATCTATGTCATCGTGAAAAACCTGGAAAGCAGCTACTGGCAGGTCATCATCGAAGGCGCAAAGGATTCAAGCTATGACCTTGACTGCAATGTATATTGCAGCGGCACCTATGTGGAGACTGACTGGGAGTCGCAGGCAAGGCTGATGGACGAAGCTGTGCAGGCAGGTGCGGACGCTGTGATACTGGCACCCGACGATTCTGTAAAGCTTTCGGGCAAGATAGATGAGGTCTATGCCACAGGCACTAAACTGGTGCTGATAGATACCATTGCGAACACCGACAGCTACGATGTGTGCTACATGACCGACAACCTGATGGCGGGTCAGCAGGCTGCGGCAGAGATGCTGAGGCAGCTGAGGAACATGGGCTGCAGCGATAGTGAACCTCTCGAAGTGGGCATACAGGTGGGCGCAATAACGTCACAGACCATAAATGAAAGGCTGGCTGGCTTTTTGCAGTACTGGTCCGAAAATGCACCTGAAGGCTGGTCGGTCATACCAGATATACAATGCAATGAAGGCGACCCTGACAAAGCCATAGTCTGTGCGGAGAAACTGCTTGATGAACACCCCGACCTGAAAGGTGTCTTCGGCAGCAACAACGGTTCGGCTGTGGGTTTTGCCAAGATAATAAGTCAGCGGCAGCGGACTGATGTGGCTGTGGTCGGCTTTGACTACTCGGAGGATATCGCCGCACTGATAAAAGATGAGAACTATACTGCGTCTACCATGCTGCAAAGACAGTACGATATGACACATACAGGTATAGAAACGGCACTGGCACTTATGGACGGTGCTGAGATCGAGGAAAAATTTGTGGATACGGGTATCGTCACAGTAAACAGTGAGACGATAGACGACCCTGAGATACAGGAGACATTGAAGCATAGTTGAGGAACTGATGGAAAAAGAATATACAGCTACTAAGGAACTTGACCGCAGATGGTCTTTCGTGAGGGTAATGGTGGTGTATCTGCTGGTGTGCGGCATAGGCATAACCATAATGATACTTTCCATAAATATGCTTATGAAAGAACATGACAAAACATTGACAACACAGATCTGTGACCTGGTCGCAGAGAAGATGAACAACTCTATAAAATACATGACCACCTCTGCTGAAAACATGTCTGCGATCATATCGGCAGAGGATCATCATGACCTGGGCGAACTATATGAAGAACTATGCGACTTGCAGGGCAACGGCTATGTAAGCATCGGCTTTATGGACGAGACAGGCAAGGTCTATGCAACGGATACTGAACTGGAAGAATTTGAAAAATGGTCGCTGGCTGATACCGCAGCGATGACAGGACCTGTTTCCATATCACCGCCGTACCGTTCGGGACTGACGGGACAGCCCGTGTTCACGCTGTTTACCGACCTGACTTACGACGGCGGAAAAACAGGCAAGCTGTTTCTTACATACCCGCTGAAGGAGATACAGAATATTGCTTACTCCGAAACGCTTTCGGCGGATACCGAGATATGGCTGATGGATTCGGACAGCGACAATATCATTCAGTGTGCGGGCGAAAACAAATACGCCATCGGCAGCTGGGCAAATGCGATGCTGACATTCGAGGATAAGATGAACAGCGAGGACAGGGAAAGTTACAGGAACTGGAAACACAGCATGCAGATAGGCGTGCCGTCCGAAGCGGTGATCTACCACATAGGCGATGTCAGCTACACACAGGTCTATTCGCACATAAGCTTCATGCATGGCTGGAACGTTGTGGTAAGGGTGCCCAGCAGTGTCATGTCATGGACGATGGAACAGTTCAGGACCAACGTTCTGCTGTTCACGGCAGTTCTTCTGGCGGCAACGGTGATACTTTTCCTTATAACCCACAGGCAGGACGTTGCTGACAGGGCGATACTTGAAAAGCTTTCAATACATGATCCGCTGACTGAGGTGATGAACAGGCGTGCCTTTGATATCTCGGTGCAGAACTATCTCAGCCGTGCGCTGAAACACGAAAGTGCCATGTTGTTCATAGATATCGACTATTTCAAATCCGTCAACGATAAGTACGGTCATGATTCGGGTGACAAGGTGCTTGTGGAATTTGCAGCACTTCTGAAAGAGATCTTCGGTGAAAACGCAATTATATCAAGATACGGCGGTGACGAATTTCTGGTGTTTGTGAAAAACAGCAGCAGGCAGACTGTTGAGGAGAAGATGAAGGAACTCAACAGGAGGGCACATGAGATACGCCCCGCTGTCCGTGACGAAAATGACAGCTACCATGTAAGCTGCAGCTGCGGCGGCGCACTTTCCCCGAATGATGCAAAGGACTTTGAAAGACTGAGATCCTGCGCAGATGTGGCACTGTATGAAGTCAAGAAGAAGGGCAGAGACAGCCACGGCTGGTATAAGGGCTGATATGACAGAAATTTACAGCATTATCCGATAGCTTCGGGTGATGCTGTGTTTTTTCACGGAAATCAATTTTGACAAAACACAGCTGTATTTT
>CAMNMO010000310.1 GCA_946544695.1 uncultured Ruminococcus sp.
ATATCAATACAGGTGTACAGATACAGTCTACTTCCAAATCCGTCAAGCAGAACAAGCAGACTGAGTTCTTTACAGCAGATCAGCTCGAAAATTTGAGTTTCATCAAAGATAAAGGTCTTGCACTCGATGCCGATAAAAAAGATGATTATCTGTACATGGTATGGCAGGTAGATTCAAAGGTATCGACCGTAACTCAAAAATATAATTATACTGTTTCGGATAAGCCAGGTACCCTCAGCGGTACTGATGCAGATGATGTAACTCACACAGTAGAGGGTGAGTTTGTTGCCATGAATATTGCCAACGGCAATTTTCAGACACCCCCTGTTGATGACAATGGAAATTATTCTGTTACCATCAAGAATCTGACAGGCAATCCGCCGGCAGCACTGGTAATAACCAGATATAAAAAGACGGGAACAGATGCGATCAACAATGCCCCGAGAAACGGTTATTATAAAGCTGTGAATGACGCAGAGGGAAAAGTAACTCCTGTGGATGGAAAAGACAAGGATACGATGAAAACGGCGCAGGCTGAATTTATCTATGAAAGAAAGAGACCAAGCATACCGCCTGTGACAGAAAGCTATACTGCGTCAAAAAAAGGTCTTACAACAAGTTATGAACTGAATAATATCCTAGAGGATAATACTCCTGTCACAGAGCTGAAATACAGCACTGAAGCGAAAATGCATTCTTATGGAAACACGATCCATGACCTCAATAAAAAGCTTACTGAAAGTATTACAGCTGTTGTGAACGGAAATGAGATGTCAGTCGTTTCACCGTTGGGAGAATATAAAGCTCAGATGGGTTCAACAGGCTATGAAAAGGACGGTGTGTCAATATCTACCGACTATGAAATGACCTCTGATCTGCTTTTGAAGATCGTTGCATCCGAATTGGCAGAATCGTTTTATGGTATGGAAAATGTAACATATTCTTTCACGGATAATAATATTACATTGCTTCAGCCCGGAAATTCAGCCAATACTTTACCCTTGGAGCCTGATGACTATTATTTCAGCGGAGTGGAGTTTACATTTTCAGCAGATAGGGTAAACTTTGATGCTGATACACTGGAATTCAGCGGTGAGCCGATAACAGATCGTTCCGATTACGAACAGGGCGGAACGGTTGATCTGTATGCTTACATAGACGGTGGAGCTACCCCTGAATTAGTCGCAAAGTATCACCCTGACACAAATACTTTCAGTGATATAGATTCAAATATCGTTTCATCGGCATCATCTTCAGCTTTTAAGTTTGCAGACGGTGCAAAAGTCACGGGCTATCAGCTGACCACAAGCAATGAGTATTTTTGTGTACAGCTGAACACTAAGCCGACTGTTGCGATCAATCCGACAGATAGTGTCAAAAACTTTTTGAAAAGCTATGGTAAAGAAGGCGATCTGAAACAGGTAAACGTACAGAATACAGGTGCCTATGACGTAAAAGCACATGATGATACTTCGTTGTTCCACAAGGTTGTTTCAGGTACTGACCTTGTATCTCAGGACAAAAGAACTTCCTCTATCACCAAAAAAGCGAGGAACGAGAATGATGCACCTATCACAGGCAAGGACGGCGAAACATACAGGACGATAAATGATTCACTGAACCGTCAGTATATCGTAACATGGGAAACTAAAGTACAGGAGCTTTACTCGGGTGCTATCGACGGCGTTACTGTCAACAATGTGCCTGTTGAGCAGAGCTCGGGCGTGTTCTATGACCTTCTGCCGCTTTACAGCGACGTGATCGAAGGAAGCGTGAACGTATATATAGATGATCAATCGACACCTCTGCCGTCTTCATCGTTCAAGGTACTGCCGAGAGAAGATGACCATGCAGGCTCGGGACAGAAGCTGATGACGGTGGAAATATATGCTCCATGTCAGAAAAACTATCGGCTGACCTATGCAACAGTTCATTCTCATGCAGATATTCAGGACTACGGACCGTTAGCCAACAATACCATCGCTTATCAGACAGGCAATGAGAATATCGGCGGCGGTTATCCCGATAACGGCGGTAATCATGCTGTTTCAAAATCTGCCTACATGATGGGTCTTGACCCTGATAATGGAAATGCCAAAAGATTTATCTATGCGGAAGCAACGGAGAATATCGTTGCACTGATACAGACAACATCAGGTATTTTCAAATACGTTTCCTCAAAGTCCTCTCCTTCACAGAAACAGAGTGCTGTTGTTCATCCCGGTGAAGATTACACTTATCACTTCCGTATGAAAAACGCTTCAAACACGAAGGCTCGTGATATTGCAATACTTGACTCGGTAGAGAATTACAGAACAGTTAAAGGAAAACAGTACAACTACGGTATCAATAAAGACAGAGACTGGAACGGTACTATAAAGAGCTTTAACCTGGCAGCTATCGAAAACCGTATGGCTAAAGATGGTAAAGAAAATGACCTGCACCTTTTTGTATACAAAGGCAATGAGATCATAGATCTTGATAATGACAGCGATTATTCAAATGCTGTAGAACGTCAGAATCTGCTGAGATCAATTTTGGGTGAGTTACCGGATAGCGACGTGGATTATGTGGAACATGACGGCTGGGAAGAAGTAAACTGGAAAAACCCGGGCGATCTTAGCAAAGTAACAGCATTCATCGTTTACACAGGCCCAGAATTCACACTGCCAAAGGGTGCGAGCATGAGCTTCACGGTGACGATGACAGCACCGAAGTCGCAGGAAGACGATAGAACGGTCGATGCGGCGAACGGTCAGTTCCTTACACCGCTGAAAACCTATAATAACGTGTATCGTTCATTTACGAATATGCCCATAGACCCGACTGACGAGAATAAGACGCTGGATCAGTATTATTACACACACTTTGACTACACTGAGGTGTCCTATATTGTCACAGGCGATCTTGAATTTTTCAAGACCGACAGTAAGACAGGCAGTAAGATAGAGGGTGTACAATTCAGTCTGACAGGAATTTCCGATTACGGAAACACCTATGACGAAACACTGACTTCGGACAAACAAGGTAAGGTACTTTTTGAAAATCTTGAAAAAGGAACATACACCTTGACGGAAACTGTCTCGGACGATGACCATATTCTTGACAGGGAGCAGAAAAAAGTAACTGTTGAGCCTGACGGAGAGGTCACTATCGTTAAGATAAACGGCATTGAGCCTCAAAAGGAAAATGGCATATATAAGATCGAGAATGACCCCAGACCGCATACCGATATTGTATTCTCCAAAGTCGATTCTGTGACAGGCGGAAACATCAGCGGTGCAAAGTTTACGCTAAAAGGCACATCAGACCTGAACACTTCTGTTGATATGACTGCATACAGTGCAGGAGGCACAGTTACTTTCAGCTCTGTTGAACCCGGAACATATACGCTTACCGAGGAATATCCTGCTGACGGATATGCTGCGCCTGTAACAAATTCGTATACAGTAACTGTAACAAAAACAGGTAATTACTCGGCATCGTTCAGCATTGCCGGTGTGACAGAAAACACGATCAGCAATGACCCATTGGCAAGTACAAAGCTCATCAAGGCTGACAGCATAAGCAAGAACCCTCTTGACGGCGCTGTATTTACAGTCACAGCCCCCGCAACGCTGAATGACAGATATGCGGCACTGCAACAGTCCTATATCAAAA